>JAADIN010000280.1 GCA_013151315.1 Planctomycetota bacterium
TCGAAGGCAGTGGATTTCCCGAGAACCCCGTACCGCTGATGGCACCCGACTTGGCGGTGGAAGTCATCAGCAAGAGCAACACGCCCAAAGAGATGGACCGGAAGCTGGGCGAGTATTTTGAAGCGGGTGTGCGGTTGGTGTGGTATATCTATCCCAACGAGCGACAAGTCCAAGCCTACACTTCGCCAACCGACCCGATCGTGCTGGGGGAAGCCGATATGCTCACTGGCGGCGACGTGTTGCCGGGTCTTTCGATCGACCTGAAGGCGTTTTTTACGCTACCAACGGCCGGCGATGGGGCTGCGAAGTGACGAGCCTCTAAAAAGCCGAAGCAATGTTCGTTGACAGGTTGCCGAGCATTTCCGATACTCGTGGGCAAGCAAGTGAACCAACGAGCGGCTTGCCGCGTATTGGTCATAGAACTATCCCTCTGCGTAGAAAAACAGGAGCCCCGACTCAGGGGATTGGCTGCCATGGGCATTCAAGAAGTGAACGACAACGATTTTGACGCCGAAGTTTTGCAATCCTCCGAGCCCGTGCTCGTCGATTTCTGGGCACCCTGGTGTGGTCCTTGCCGTCAGATTGCTCCGATGGTCGAGGAGTTGGCTGGCGAGAATCAAGGTTCAGCAAAGGTGACAAAACTTAACATCGACGACTCTCCCAACTCGGCCCAGAGCTACGGCGTGAGCAGCATTCCCACGTTGATGGTTTTTAAGAATGGCGAAGTGGTCGACCGTTTTGTCGGTGTTCAGCCCAAGGCGCGACTCCAAGAAGCAATCGACGCTGCCAAAGGCTAACCTTCTTTCATACTGGGTGCCACTGCTGGGCAAGCCAGCAGTGGCACCCGTTCTTCGCTACGTTTCGCGAGCCGGTGCATGCACTGCTTGCGCTTTGCGAATCGCTTGTCAAAAAATCAACTTCTGCTGATGAATTGCCGATTTGACGTTGTGGGCAAGGTGTACGGATTGCCCAAAATATTCTGTCACCTCGAGCGACCCGCAGGCAAGTAAGATGGCAAGCGAAAAAAACGACCAGCACCCGTCGCAATCGGTGCCCAAACCGACACGCGAAATGCGAGTCGATGCGGCCCACGCTTTGCGGGGGGAAGAGGCTTTGCGAAGAGAAGGGGCCGCGCCGCGCAAACCGTTAGTCGTCGCCACAGGCGAGCGAGAGGCTTCTTGTCGAGAGGACTCGAAGGAGGATTCGACCTTGGCACGGATCCTCGAAGCAGATGCGTCGCCAGAGGTCTTGGCCCGTCAGGCGACCGATTTGGCCGATCACCTCCAATCAAGATTGGCGGAAGTCGATCGCCGTGATGCGCGTCTCAACTCGCAAGAGGCAGAGTTTGAATCGCGAATTCGCAATGCGCGTCTGTGGCTCGACGAGCGGGAAGCCGAGCTCGACGAGCAGGAGCAAGCCCAACAAGAGCTTAGCCAACAGTGCGAGCAAAAAAATAAAAATGCCTTTGACGCCCCCGACCTTGACGAGCGCGCCCAACATCTCGAGGGCCTTGAAGAGGACGTCACAAAGCGGCAAGTCGAATTAGAAATTTCGCAGACCGAGGTGCGAGAGAAGCTCAACGAATTGGAACTGCAAACGGCTCTCTGCCACACGAAGCAGCAAGAGTGCGACGAGGCCAAGCAGGGTTGCGAACAGCGGCATCGCGAGATGGACGGGCGCGAGGCGGAAATCTACAAACAAATCGAGCGTTCGACCAACGAGCAAATTACTCTAGAACGACGTGGCGAAAACCTCACCGCCACCGGCGCCGAACTCGACCGCCGACAAGACGAGTTGAGCGAATGGGAGCAGCGGTTGGGAGAGCGAGCCAGCGAAGCAGAGCTTCAGCGCGCGGAAGTCGACCGGCAATTGCAGGCTCACGAACGTCGTCAAGCAGAATACGACGAGCAAGAACGCCGAATCCGATTCCGAGCGCAAGAGATCAAAACTGCTCTGGAACGTTTTGAGCGTTTAGGCATCACCGAGCGAAAGATCGTCGAGCTTCAACAACGAACTCAGGAGTTCGACCAGCGTGACGATTGCTTGACGCGTGCAGAATTGCTATTGGCTGAGCAGCAAGTACAGTTGAAAGAACAGCAACGCGAACTCGAAAAAGACGAGCTCTCTTTTGAAAACCACGTTACCCTGGAGCGTCGGAACTTGCAGGAGCAGACCGGTCGAGCAGACAGCCAGCAGACCCAGCGAGAGCAGCAGCTCGACAAGCGGGAGGCCGAACTTGAGGGGCGGCAGGCGGCCCTCGAAAATTTGCAGGAAGAACTACGAACCGCGCAGCGAGAGGTGCTTGAGCTCCGTTTGGCGACCGAGGAAACTTGGCTGCAGTTGCAAGGCGCTTTGGCCCCGGCAACGCTCTCGCGTTCGATTGCTCAAATGAGAGTTCGCTTGGCCGATCATTTTCAGTTGGCGGCCGAGGAAGTCCAAACTCGCCGCCACGAGTTGGAAGGCGTTCGTTTGGAGTTAGCCGATCAGCACCAACAAGCGGAACTGCATCGGGCGGAGCTCGACCGATGGCTCGAACGACGTGAACGCGATCTCGAACAACGGGCCGCTCGGCTAGTCGCTCGCGAAAAAGAGCTCGACCGACAGCAACGGCAATACGAGAGCAACGAAAGAAGCTGGCAATTGCAGCGAAGCCAGTACCAAGGCGACATCCAGCGACTGCTCGACCAGCAACGCCACGAATCTAAGGCAGCTGCTTAGATTGGATGTTGGATTGTTGATGTGAAAAAGAGCTTTCACCGTAATTTGCACATCAACAATCACACATCAAACATCAAACATTCTTCGCCCCTTACTCCTCAAGGTCGGATTCCGGCACAAAGCCATCGTAGTCTTCCTCGAGCTCTTCGGCCGACAGTTTGGTGGGTGTCGAATCCAATCCGCTCGGCGGCGTCCAATTACGACGCTCGATTGTCTCGCCTTCGGTCAATGCCTCGGCTCGATGCACGATTGCCATGGCCGTTCGGATTTCAGTGCTGCTGAAATAGGGCTCTCGAACAAAACTTCGCTTGGTGCCGGTAAGCTTCGAGGCGAGATCGATCCAACTGACCTCGCTATTGACATTCCAAACCGCAGCCTGCGACGCTCCGTAGGGGAGGTCGCCGTTGGCATAGGCCTTCACGATTTCTATGAGAGCAGGGCTGTCGACCACGTCTTCGATGGGGCGAATCTCGTAGGGCTTGCTCGACGAAGGGTCTTTCAGGCCATGGTCGAGGCACACCAGAGGCACATCGATTCGTCGGATTTTTTCAGGGGCGATGTTGAATCCGCCACGACCACCACCACCTCGTCCGCCGCCGCCTCGTCCGCCTCCACCACCACCGCCGACGCTCTGCTGCTGCCCACCGCCACCACCACCGCCACCGAACCCACCACCGCCGCCGCCACGACCGCCGCCACCGCCGCCAAATTGGCGAAGCACGGGCACGCCGGCAAACGCTTCAGGCACAAAGACGTCAACTGGCTTGTCGGTTTTATTGGTGACAACTAAGCGACCTTTGGTGCTACTCTTCGCAATGAATTTCACGTCGACGAGCCCTTGATCGATCGCATCGAATAGGTCGAGCGGCTCGGTCTCGGTTTCCACGGGGGTTGGCTCATCGGCCCGCGCATGAACCGTCAAGATTCCACCTAGCAGAATTCCCAACACGAGAAACCGCTTTGTCTGTTGCCGTAAAGTCATCGTCGTTTCACTTTCGAGAGGTAGGTTCCAAAATCTGAATCTTTAATTCCCAATTCCGCAATCCGCAATCCGAATTCCACTAGTCCCACCACCACTTGTCGGCAGGCAGATCGGCGAGGTCAACCGTGTCGCGAGCCGCCTGCAACGAACCGTCTTCGTCTGGCAGGGTGTTATCTGAACTCAAGGCCTCTTTGGCGCGAATTTCTACGCCACCC
>JAADIN010000111.1 GCA_013151315.1 Planctomycetota bacterium
ATTCTTTTTCATTACGAGCGAGTGAATCCCAACAGTTGGGCCTACTTGTCGTCGCTCTTGATGTTGGCGCTGTTTTTCAAATTCAATCGAATTTGGAGCGTGCGAAATTTCGATTTATTCCTGCTGGTGTCGCTGGCACCTGGCCTCCTGCTTGTGCAATGGGCTTGGGGAAACATGGGCGTAGCAGAAAACGCGGCGACGATCGAGTATTTCGGATTCCTCTGGTTGTTCTCGGCAAGCGGAATTTTGCTGGCGAGATGTTTACTCGACTCGGCCATGGTACGCCGACCGCTGCTGGAGCCCAATCTCAATGCGGCCGGCTTGACGTTTATGGGCGGCGCGCTGTTGTTCTTTTTGATGGCCAATGTGGTGACCGGGAAACCGAGCGCAGACGATCTTTCGCCCGCACGCCCAGCCGAAGAGATTCGCACTGAGGAATTTAGCGAAGCGGGAGATGAGCTTCCCGATAGTTTTGAGACCGATGGTCCCGGTTATTGGTTGCTCTATCTGCTGCCTCGAATATCGACACAGCAAGTCATCGCGGCCGGGCCTCATGCCAACGCCGAGACGGCTGCAGATCGAGATCAGCAGGACCAGTTAGTGCGTGAGACGACGGCCCGAGTCGTGGCCATTCTGTCGCATGTGCTGATCGTGGTCGGCATGATTTTTGTTGGACATTGGCACTTTGACAATCTCTCGGCCGGCCTCGCGTCGGCGACCACCTACTTGCTTCTGCCTTATACTGCGATTTGGACGGGCAGCGTCGATCATGGTCTGCCTGCTTCGCTGCTGGTTTGGGCAGTGGTTCTCTACCGCCGACCGATGTTGGCGGGAATGATGGTGGGCCTCGCCTCGGGGACGACTTACTATCCGATCTTTTTGTTGCCTTTGTGGCTGAGCTTCTATTGGGACCGGGGGGTGAAGCGATTCTTTATGGGCGTCCTGCTGGCGATCGGAGCCTTGGTGATCACGATGGCGTTTACCTCGACAAGCACCGAGAAGTTTCTCGTCAGCCTCGTACAAATGTTTGGCTTGCGTGTGCCGGTTACGACCGACATGGAGGGTATCTGGAAGACCTGGAGCTATTATTACCGATTTCCGATCATTGCCGCTTTTGTTGCTCTCTCGGTCAGCTTCGCCATTTGGCCGGCGCGCAAGACTCTTGGCACACTGATCTCTGCTTCGGGAGCCTTGATGTTGGCGGCGCAATTTTGGCATGCCCACCGGGGCGGCGTGTTCGTCGCTTGGTACCTGCCGCTCTTGCTGATGATGATTTTTCGACCCAACCTGGAAGATCGAACCGCACTGATGAAGCTGAGCGAAGGTTGGTGGATCGATCGCAGGAATGCGAAACAGAAAAGAAGAACCGCAGAGGAGCGCGGATAAACGCAGATAGCCAGCGGCTCCCTACTTGTCGCGTCGCGTGTCGACAAATTTTTGCGTCTGGAGATTGACAAACCAGCGGCGCCAAGCTCTCTGGTCGAATCCGAAATCTTGGCCGCCCGAGAGCTCGACCAGTGCTTGGCGGACATCGAGGTTCCGTTGCTCGATTCGTACAAATTTCGATTTCCCACCGACACTCAGCCCCCCGCCTCCGCCCCCTCCCCCGCCTTGACCTCCTTGGGGGTCGAACGACGCGCCGATTTCGCCAGGAGGCACGTCCGTTTTTGAATACTTGTGTGTGGTTACCAGGGCGTCAATAAGAGGACTCGTCGCGCTCGGATTGCCAAACTCGTGGATTGCTTCGGCAGCCCGATTGACGATCCGGTTGTCCTTGCTTTTCAGAGCTTTTACGTAAGGAGCCAAACGGATCGGGGCATGAAACTTCCGTAGATAATCGAGACATTGCAGCCGCACCTCTTGGTCAGGATCGTCTAGCGAGAAATCGACCAAGGTGGTAACCGCCAGGGGATGACGCAACTCGGCCAACGTTGCCGTTAGTAAGTCGCGAACTTGAAAGTCTTTTTCTTTCTCGAGTAGCTTGACGAGTGCGCGCGCCGCGTTGGGGTCACGAATCTCAGCGATTGCTTGAGCCGCTTCGACCGACCGTCGACCCTTGAGCCAACCTCGCCAGAGACGGATTTTTTGTAACCATTCTGCTTCAGCCGCTTCGTAGGTTTTTACTCTCTCGCGCAAAGCGATATCTTGCGGAGTTCGGTAGGTGCCATCGAAATAGCGAAGACCCCGCTCGGCCATGATTTCTTCTCGGGTAAGCCATCGGCCGTGGTGGTTTTGATAGCCTAAACTCTCTCTCGCTTTTTTATCGGTAGGATCGAGTTCAAGAACTCGCCGTCGATGATGGTCGGCCAGCTTGTTGAGTTTTTCTTTCTTACACCACGTGACCAACTTGCGGTGGGCCTCGACCGTATCGGGCATCGCGCGACTTTTGGTTTCATAGTCGAGTCGCGTTTGGTCTCGTTGCTCTACTCGCTGCAATTGTTTCTTGGAGAAAGTAACCAGCACTCCCTCGGGGGTTCTTATCACGAACTCACCTTTTTCGCCCCGATCGACAATTTCGCCAGAGATGGTACCGCCCCCTTTTAGCTCAAACACATCGGCCCTCGATCCGACGACGAAGGTCATCAGCAGGAGAGCTGCAGTCGGCAATAAAAACGGCTGAGTGGGCATCGGTTGAGTGGGCATCAAAGAGGAAGTGCTAGCCAATGCTGGAGAACGGTTGCCCGGCGAGGTCGCCTATGTTCAATTATAGACCACAGGTCGATTGGAGAAGGGGCCAAAATGCCGATGTCGAACCCGTTTCAGAGCCATTCTGCGGAACAGCACCGTCAAGATTCGCCGACAAAGGTCCGCTGCGCCGTGATTACGGTGAGCGACACCCGGTCGCTGAAGACGGATTCGAGTGGACAGGCGATCGTCGATTCGCTTGAAGAAGCGGGCCATGAGGTGACCGAGCGAGCCATCGTTCCCGACGATCCTACAAGGATCGATCCGTTGGTACAGCGGCTTGCTCAGTCGAGCGAGGTTGAGGCGATTCTCCTAACCGGCGGAACGGGCATCGCGGCTCGGGATCAGACTCCCGACACGCTTGCCAAGATGTTGACGAAAGAGCTGCCCGGCTACGGCGAGCTCTTGCGCATGCTCAGCTATCAAGAAATCGGCCCCGCAGCGATGCTCAGCCGAGCCTTTGGCGGGCTCATTGGCGAGACGGTTTTGCTGACGATGCCCGGCTCGACCGCTGCGGTTCGACTGGCGATGGAGAAGCTTATTCTGCCGGAGCTAGGTCACATGGTGTCTCTCGCCAAACGCTAGCACCGCGAACTCATCTGGCCTATTTTTCCGCATTGCGGTAGTCTTCCGGGGCTGATCCTGCGCGAACGAATCGCAAAGGGATGTCCTTTCAAAAACTTCCGCATGCGCACCACTGCCCAAGGAGGGGTCTGTGCAACGATTGCTTTCCTTAGCGACGCTCGCCGTGATGGGCGGACTCGGTTTCCTTTTTTTGAAGGGAGGCGGGCTCGATCAGATTGCCGTCATGCCGCGCGTGGAGCAGCAATCGCCGGCGGGGAGTTCCCAAGATCGCTACCAAACCCCAGGGCCTTGGGCAGGCGTTTCAGCCCCACAAGAAAATGATTTTCCTCAAGCCAATACGCCCCCTTCACGGCCGAATTACCAACAGGCTTCGACCGGGCAAAACCCGGGAGCCCCGCCAGCAGGCGCCGCCGACGGATCGACCATTCGCATCGCATCATTCAACATCCAAACCTTCGGCAATTCCAAAGCTGGCAAGCCTTACGTCATGCACACGTTGGCCGACATTGTTCGGCAATTCGATCTCGTCGCGATTCAAGAGATTCGCTCGAAAAACGAATATCTCATTCCCAATTTTGTGCAACTGATAAACCAATCGGGCC
>JAADIN010000001.1 GCA_013151315.1 Planctomycetota bacterium
AACGGGCTTGGCCGATCAGCAGTCGCTTTCGTTTTATCGCCAAGGCGAATTCATGGACCTTTGCCGTGGACGGCACGTTCCGAACACGGGCTATCTTGGCAAGGCGTTTAAGCTACTCAGCGTGGCGGGAGCCTATTGGAAAGGCGACTCGTCGCGGCAGCAGTTGCAGCGTCTCTATGCGACCGTTTTTTTCGACAAGAAGGAATTGGCGACCTACCTCGAGCAGCTGGAAGAGTCGAAGCTGCGCGACCATCGCGTGCTGGGCAAGAAGCTGGGGCTGTTTGAAATCGACGATCAAGTCGGCTCGGGCTTGGTGCTGCTTTGGAAACCTCGCGGTGCGGTCGTGCGAGAGGAGTTGCAAAACTTTATTTTGCAGCATCTCAAACGGCAAGGGTATAGCCAAGTGTTCACGCCGCACATCGGCAAGCTGGGGCTCTACCGCACGAGCGGGCATTTTCCTTATTACCAAGATTCGCAATTCCCGCCGCTCATCGATCGCGACCAGATGAAGAAGCTGGCCGACGAGGGTTGCAGTTGCAGCGATTTGGCGAACTTGATTCAGGCGGGCGAGGTAGACGGCTATCTGCTGAAACCGATGAATTGCCCCCACCATATTCGCATCTATGCTAGCGAAAAGCACAGCTATCGCGACTTGCCGATTCGGCTGGCCGAGTTTGGCACGGTTTACCGTTGGGAACAGTCGGGCGAACTGGGCGGCATGACGCGCGTACGCGGGTTTACTCAGGACGACGCCCATCTGTTTGTGACCGAAGATCAATTGGGCGACGAAATCGCAGGCTGTCTCGATCTCGTAAAAATCGTGCTGGGAACGCTCGGCATGGAAAACTACCGGGTACGCGTCGGGCTGCGTGACCCGGAGAGCGATAAGTACGTCGGCGAAGCGGCCCAATGGGACCGGGCCGAGGCGGCTTGCCAGCAGGCGGCCGAGGCGATGGGGGTCGAATTTACGGTCGAGCAGGGCGAAGCGGCCTTTTATGGGCCGAAAATCGATTTTGTCGTCCGCGATGTCATCGGTCGTTCGTGGCAGTTGGGAACCGTGCAGGTCGACTACCAATTGCCCGAGCGATTTGACCTCGAATACACGGGTGCCGACAACAAGCAGCACCGACCGGTGATGGTGCATCGGGCACCGTTTGGTTCGATGGAGCGGTTTGTCGGTATGCTGATTGAGCATTTTTCTGGGGCGTTTCCGCTTTGGTTGGCTCCCGAGCAGGTGCGACTGCTGACGGTCAGCGAGAAATCGGAAGCCTATGGCCGCGAGGTCGAGCAAAAGCTGCTTGATGTCGGTTTTCGAGTGACGGGCGACTACCGGGGCCAAAAACTGGGGGCAAAAATCCGCGAGGCCCAGCTTGCCTTGATCCCCTACATGCTGGTTGTTGGCGAGAAAGATGCTCAAAATGGGACCGTAACCGTGCGGGACCGAATCGAAGGCGACCTAGGAGCGATGCCTCTGAAAGGGGCAATAGCGAAGCTGCAAGCAGAGATTGAGGCGAAAAGCGTCCGAAAGCCCGCCGAAAAATGAGGCCTCCAGTTGACGGGAGACCGGTTTATGACCGATACTCCGGTAGCCTTCCCCTCGGTACCCTTTGCCCAAATAGGAGACTTTCAAGATCGATAAGCAACAACGGATCAACGAGAAGATCCGCACGACACCGTTACGCGTCATTGCCTCTGACGGCGCCCAGCTGGGCGTCATCAGTCGAGACGAGGCCTTGGAACAGGCCCGCGAGCAGGGAATGGATCTCGTCGAAGTCGCCCCTCTGGAAAAACCTCCTGTTTGCCGGGTGATGGATTTCGGAAAGTTCAAATATCAGCAAAAAAAGCGGCTCAACAAGGGTCACACGCATCAGAGCAAGAACAAAGAAATCCGCCTGCGCCCGAAAATCGGCGAGCACGATTTCATGACCAAGGCCAATCGGGCACGCAAATTCCTGGAAGCCCGCGACAAGGTGATTTGCTCGGTAATCTTCCGAGGCCGAGAAAACGCCCATGTCGACGAGGGTTTTAAGCTGGTCGCGCGGCTCGTGGTCGAGCTCGCAGACATCTCGAAAGTCGAGCAAGCCGCTTCGATGCATGGCCGGCGGATTGTCATGATTCTGTCGCCCAAGTAGGCCAAATTCACTAAAAACAGCGAAACTCCCCCTGTTGCTCCGGGACGAAAGTCCCTAGAATGTGGGGCTTCCCTCCACGAAACAGGTACGAGACTCAAGGTTCCCACCATGCCCAAGCAAAAGACACACAAAGGCACCAAAAAGCGGTTTCGGCTCTCTGCTAGCGGGAAGGCGAAGCATCGTTCGGCAGGCACGAGCCATCTCGCGGGGCGAATGAGCCAAAAGCGCAAACGCAACCTGCGCGGCACCACAAGCACGAACGATACGAACTCGAAGATGATTGCCAAGGCGCTAGCAGGAAATAGCTATTAGCGATTTCGCAAAACGAACCATAGCCGCGATCTGACAGATCGCCGGAGTTAAGACGTAAGCAAACACGCCGGGCAACAAACACCTTTCAAAGCAGAAAGGGGCCTGGGTGTGCAAAACCTAAAACGAAAAGGGTTCCCCTTCCACGGGACCAGCCAAATCGATGAGAACCACCAAGGGCAGCGCTCGTAATCGAGCAAAGAACCGTCTCTACAAAAAGACCAAGGGCTACGTTGGTGGCCGTGGCACGCTGTTGCGAACCGCAAAGGAAACGCTTATTCGGGCCGAGGCCTATGCGTTTCGTGATCGACGAGTTCGCAAACGCGATTTCCGCAAGCTTTGGATTATCCGCATCAACGCGGCATCGCGCGAGCGAGGTTTGCGTTACGGCGAGTTGATCAACGGTCTGAAAAAGGCCCAGATCGAGCTCGACCGGAAGATGCTCTCTGAAATGGCCATTCACGACCCGGCTGCGTTTGATGCCGTGGTAGAAAAGGCCCGCGAAGCGCTCGCAGCTTAGCAGAGGCAGGTTTCGTGGCTCTCGCCGAATTTCTCGAAAGCTTGAATGCTCTCGCCGCACAGGCTCGCGATGCGTTTGCATCTGCCGACTCGGCGGATGCGCTCGAAGCGGCTCGGATTGCATTCCTAGGTGCCAAGAGCGGCCATCTGCGCCAGGTTCAAAAAGGGCTTGGGAAGGTCGACAAGGCAGACAAGCCTGCTGCGGGCAAGCGTTTTAATGAAGTCAAGGTGCTCGTCGAAAGCGAGTTCGAGCAGGCCCAACAGCGGCTTGCGGGGGAGGGCGGTGGGCGCGAAGAGGCAAGCGATCGGTTTGACGTGACCCTGCCCGGCGAAACGCTGCGAATCGGCCATCTGCATCCGATTACGCAGACAATCCGCGAGATGAAAGACATCATGGGGCGACTCGGTTTCACGGCCGTCGAAGGGCCGGAGATCGAGGATGATTGGCACAATTTTGAAGCACTGAATATCCCGCTCTCGCATCCGGCCCGCGATCCGCTTGAGAATTTTTATCTGGCCTCGGCGGCGAAAGCGTCCGGCGAAAATCCGTTGCTCTTGCGTAGTCAGACGAGCACGGTGCAGATTCGGGTGATGGAGCAACAGGTCGCAGAGACCGCGGCCGGCGAGAGTCCTCCGCCGGTACGCATCATTTCGCTCGGGCGGGTCTATCGCCCCGATACGGCCGACGCGACCCATTATCCGATGTTTCATCAAATCGAAGGCTTGCTGGTTGACCGCGGCGTGACGATGGCCGACCTGAAGAGCGTGCTGCGGTTGTTTTGTCAGAGCTATTTTGGTGGAGAAGAAGTGCATGTCCGCTTTCGCCCCTCTTTTTTCCCCTTCACCGAGCCGAGTGTCGAAGTCGACATGAACTGGCGTGACGGGCAAGGTAACGAAGGTTGGATGGAAATGGGCGGGGCAGGGATGGTCGACCCCAACGTGCTGCGAGCGGTGGGCTACGATCCCGAAGAAGTCACCGGTTTTGCGTTTGGCCTTGGCGTCGAGCGAATCTGCATGCGTCAGCATGGCATCACCGACATTCGCGCTTTATACCAAAATGATGTCCGATTTCTATCGCAGTTTTAATAGGAGCCGCCGCTCGCGGCTTAGCCAAAGCAAATGATTGTTAGTTGGAAC
>JAADIN010000109.1 GCA_013151315.1 Planctomycetota bacterium
ACGCTGGTGGTCAACAAAATGCGAGGCATCGTCAATGTCTGTGCAGTGAAAGCTCCCGGCTATGGCGATCGTCGCAAAGCGATGCTTGGCGATATTGCCACGCTCACCGGCGGCACCGCCATCTTCAAAGACTTGGGCGTAAAGCTCGATGGCGTCCAACTGAAAGATCTCGGCAAGTGCCGCAAGATCATCATCTCGACCGACAACACGACCATGGTCGGTGGCGGAGGCAAGAAGGCCGACATCGCTGGCCGTGCGGATCAGATTCGCAGCGAGATCGATACGACCGACAGCGACTATGATCGCGAAAAACTCCAAGAACGCCTCGCCAAGCTGGCCGGCGGCGTGGCTCAGATCAACTGCGGAGCCACGACCGAAACCGAGATGAAAGAGCGTAAGGATCTGCTCGAAGATGCTCGCGCCGCAACCCATGCGGCCCTGGCCGAGGGAGTCGTCCCCGGCGGCGGCGTCGCACTGCTCCGCAGCGAAAAAGCGTTGGACAAGCTCAAACTCGAGGGCGACGAGGCGATGGGCATCGAGATCATCCGAAGAGTCCTCGATTATCCTCTCCGTTATATTGCCGAAAATGCGGGCGTCGACGGTGCGGTCGTCGTCAACCGTGTGCGGCAATCGAAGGGGAAAAACGATGGCTACAACGCCAACAAGGACGAGTACTGCGATCTCGTGGCTGCCGGAGTCATTGACCCCGCCAAGGTGGTCCGTTCTTCGCTGCAAAATGCCGCAAGCGTGGCAGCCCTGCTGCTGACGACCGATTCGCTAATCGCCGACATCCCGCAAGAAGAAGAGGCCGCAGCCGGCGGCGACCACGACCACGGCATGGGCGGCGGAATGCCGGACATGGGCGGAATGGGTGGTATGGGCGGCGGAATGCCAGGCATGGGCGGAATGGGCGGTATGCCCGGAATGATGTAAATATCTGTCCGTTATCGCCGTCCGCAAGGACGCACAACCAACAAAACCAACTTCACTCAAAAGCATAAAACAAGGAATCGAAAATCATGGCAAAAATCAATCTACGACCTTTGGACGATCGCGTAGTGGTCCGACCTTCGGACGCCGAAGAAATTACCGCCGGCGGAATCGTGCTTCCCGATGCTGCTCAAGAAAAACCGCAACGTGGCGAAGTCATCGCCGTAGGCGCTGGCAAGCTGCTCGATAGCGGCAGCCGCGGCGAACTGTCGGTCGCCATCGGCGACGAAGTAATCTACGGCAAGTACGGCGGTTCCGACATCGAGGTCGATGGCCAAGAGCTGAAGATCCTCCGAGAGAGCGATATCCTGGCGAAGGTGAACTAGCGGCCAATCTGCAAAACCGCCGCTTGCAGTTTCGCGAAAACCGTTCAACCCAACCAACCTACAAACTCAATCAAAAACATAAGGAGCCATCCTCGTGGCAAAGCAATTGATGTTCGACGACGCCGCGCGGAGCAAGTTGCTTCGTGGCGTAGACAAGCTGGCCGACGCGGTCGCGGTGACCATGGGTCCCACAGGCCGAAACGTAATCATCAACAAGTCGTTTGGTGGCCCGACCGTCACCAAAGATGGCGTGACCGTCAGTAAAGAGATCGAGCTGGAAGACCCGTTTGAAAACATGGGAGCCAAGCTCGTCCACGAGGTCGCCGACAAAACCTCGACTCTCGCCGGCGACGGCACCACGACCGCAACCGTGCTCGCCCGTGCGATTCTCCGCGAAGGGACCCGCAACGTGGTTGCTGGCAGCAACCCAACCGCCGTCCAGCGCGGCATCCGCCGAGCCGTCAACGCCGCGACCGAGCAGCTCGATTCGATCTCGAAGAAGCTGACGACCAAAGAGCAGATCGCTCAGGTCGGTGCCATCAGTGCGAACAACGATCGTGAAATCGGCGACCTGCTGGCCGACGCGATGGAGAAGGTTGGCAAAGACGGCGTCATTACCGTCGAAGAAGGCCGATCGACCGACACGACGCTCGAATTGGTTGAAGGCATGCAGTTCGACAAGGGCTATCTGTCGCCCTACTTCATCAACCAGACGGCCGACATGGAGTGCGTCCTCGAAGACGCCTTCATCTTGATCCACGAGAAAAAAATCAGCAATCTTCGCGAGCTTCTGCCGATCCTCGAATTGGTAAGCCAAAAGGGCAAACCGATGTTGATCATCGCCGAAGACATCGAAGGCGAAGCCCTCTCGGCCTTGGTCGTGAACAAGCTACGTGGCGTGCTGAATATCGGTGCCGTAAAGGCCCCCGGCTTTGGCGATCGTCGCAAGGCCCTGTTGGGCGACATTGCCACTCTCACCGGCGGCACACTCATTAGCGAAGACCTCGGCCAGAAGCTGGAAACCATCACGCTTGCCGAATTGGGTCGTGCCAAACGAATCACGATCGACAAAGATTCGACCACGATCGTGCAAGGCGGGGGCAGCAATGCCGACGTGCAAAAGCGTATCGAGCAGATTCGCAAAGGCATCGAAGCGACCACCAGCGATTACGATCGCGAAAAGTTGCAAGAACGCAAGCTCACCGGCGGCGTCGCGATCATCTCGGTCGGTGCCAGCAGCGAAGCCGAAATGAAGCAAAAGAAGGCTCGCGTTGAAGACGCCCTTCACGCCACCCGTGCCGCAGTCGAAGAAGGAATCCTTCCCGGCGGCGGAGTCGCTTTGCTCCGATGTGCTGAGGCCGTCGAGGGCGCTATCAAAGGGGCTAAGGGCGATGAGAAAATCGGTGTGAACATCATTCTCGGAGTTCTCGATTCGCCGCTCCGGCAGATCGCTGACAACTGTGGTTTGGATGGCAGCGTGGTTGCCGATGAGATCAGCCGCAAGCCTCAATCGACTGGCTACGACGCGAACAACGGCCAGTACGTCGATATGTTCAAGGCAGGAATCATCGATCCGACCAAGGTCGTCAAGACGGCCCTGGCCAATGCCGCAAGCATTGCCGGATTGATTCTCACCACCGAAGCGTTGGTCACCAATTTTGACTCGAAAGAGCAAGACAAGCGTGCCGTGGCCGGTAGCATCCGCTAACACGCAAGTCTGTTCGGTATTTTTCACACCGGGCCACTCGGCTATTCTTGAGCCAGTGGCCCGATTGTGTAAGTTGATTTTTCCATGCCTGAGCAACGCGACTATTATGAAGTGCTTGAGATAGTCCGCACTGCTTCGCAGGGCGAAATAGCCACTTCGTATCGCAAGTTGGCAATCAAATACCATCCCGACAAAAATCCCGACGACGAAGAGGCCATCGAATGCTTCAAAGAAGCGTCCGAGGCCTTCGAGGTACTGCACGACGAAGAAAAACGCTCTCGCTACGACCGCTACGGCCATGCAGGTCTTAACGGACAGTCAGCCGGGTCGGGCCACTTTTCCGATGTCGAAGACATTTTTTCGGCGTTCGGCGATATTTTTGGCGACCTCTTTGGTGGCGGCCGAGGTCGCGGGCAGCGTGTTCGTAAAGGACGCGATGTCCGCTGCGAAGTTTCGCTCACGCTGCAAGAAGCCGCCCAAGGCGTACGGAAAACCGTCGAGTTCCGGCGTCACGAACCGTGCAAAAAATGCTCGGGATCAGGTGCCGCAGAAGGCAGCAAACGCGAGGTTTGTTCCTATTGCCGCGGACATGGGCAGGTGGTGCAACAAGCGGGCATCGTCCGCGTGCAAACGACTTGCCCCGCGTGCAAAGGGGAAGGTTCGTCGGTCTCGACCCCCTGCAAGCCTTGCCGAGGATCGGGCCAGAAGCTGAAAAAAGTGAAAGCCGATGTCGAAATTCCCGCCGGCGTCGACGAGGGAATGCAAGTTCGCATCACCGGGCAAGGCGAGCCGAGTCCCAGCGGGGGGCCCTCGGGCGATTGCTACTGTGTCGTCTCGGTCTTGCAGCACGAATTGTTCGAGCGAGAAGGACAGCACCTCATTTGTCGAGTGCCGATCACCTACTCACAAGCCGTGCTAGGTTGTACGCTGGAAGTTCCCACACTCAATGGGCCCGGAGAAGTCAAAGTCCCGCCGGGGTCAGCTTCGGGAACCGTATTTCGGCTCAACGGCCAAGGCATGCCCGACCCACGCGTGGTCGGCTTGGGCGACCTCCACGTGCAAGTCAATATCGAAGTCCCCGAACACGTCACCGAAGAAGAAGAAACCTTGCTACGTGAATTGGCCGAGCTGGAACACAAAAACGTCGCCCCAGCACGCAAGAGTTTTTTCGACAAGCTGAAAAACTATTTTACCGACGACGAAAAAAAGCAACCGCGATCTGACAGATCGCCGGAGTAAAGAAGCAAACCAATGCCATCAAATCCCAACACCGAAGACGAGCAAGCCTCCGCCGAGCTCGAAACCGAAGCGATCGCCGAAGCGGTCCAATCGGCCTGCGAAGCCGAAGAGGCCGCCGTCTCGACCGACCCCGCTGATCTCGAAGCCGATTTGGCGGCCGAGAAAGATCGCGTCTTACGTCTTCAGGCAGAAATGGAAAATCTGCGCAGCCGCACCGCTCGCGAAGTTCTGAACGAACGTCGTTACGCTCCTTTGCCGTTGATCCGAGATTTGCTGCCCGCGATCGACAACATGAACCGCGCCATCGAAGCTGCTCCGCAAAGCGAAGAAGCGGACCAGATGCTCGAAGGTTTTGAGCTCGTACGACAACTGATGGTCGGCATCCTCAAGCAACATCAATGCACCGAAATCGAAGCTCTCGGCGAGCCGTTCGACCCAGAAATCCACGAAGCGATTTTGCAACAACCTTCCGACGAGACGCCTGCCAACCATGTGATACAAGTCACCGAGGCCGGCTACTGCCTGCACGACCGCGTGGTACGCCCCGCCAAAGTGATCGTCTCCTCCGGCCCCGCCGAGTCCCAATCAGAATAATTCCCACTTCCGCATTTCCCAATTCCGACTTCCCCTGATGCCTACCTACGACTACGAGTGTGATGCCTGCGGCCACGAGTTCGAGCTCTTTCAGTCGATCTCCGAAGGGGTCAAGCGCAAATGCCCCGAGTGCAGCAGGCTAAAATTGCGTCGGTTGTTTGGCATCGGCGCGGCAGTCGTCTTCAAAGGCTCCGGCTTCTACGAGACCGACTACCGCAGCGAATCGTACAAAAAGGGTGCCGAGAAGGAAAAGAAATCGCACGAAAAAGCCAAAGAGAAAAAGTCGGAGAAGAGTAAAACCGAAAAGAAATCCGGTTCTAAAAAATCAAAGGATGAGTAGATACTCAAACCGAAAAAACTAACCACGAATTTTACGAATAGCACGAATATTTGTAATACTTCAGCCGCATGAAGTAGAATAGCCACAAAAACCACAAAAAAGCATGCTCTCGAAATGAAAGAAAGAGGAGTCTCTCGCAAAGGCGCGAAGGCGCAAATCAAAAAATGTTTTCTATTTCCAATTCTTTCCCCTCTGCATCGCAGCGTAACTTTCTTCGCGCCTTTGCGAGAGGCTTTTTTAAGGTCTTGGCCGAAGTGATTCACTTCCGATAGCCGAATAGTTACGAATATTTGAGTCTGGCCGGGCACGTCTCCCAAGAACGATTTGCGACGAAAACACTAACCCTATTCGTGGGATTCGTGGTTCAAATTTTTTTACCCTGAAGTAGATAGCCACATGCACTGCTCCGTCTGTCAAAGCGAATTCAAGCCGGAAGCAACGACGGCGATGCCGTTTTGCAGCGCTCGATGTCGCACGATCGACTTGGGCCGTTGGCTCGAAGAAGGCTACTCGCTTCCCGAGGTGCCCAATATCGAGGCAGACGAAACGCCCGAAGACGATTGGGCTCAAGAACGATCCGAACCTCCTAACCCCTAACTCCTCCCTCGCCATGTCCCAGCCTCACGGATCACTCTACGAAATTCGCTGGAACGAGGTCTGCCCTTGGCTGATCTTGGTCCGAGCGCTGCGAGTCTCGATCATGGTTCGCGTGTTGGCACTCGCATGTGCGGGCGTGCTCGTGACGCAATGGGGATGGTCGGCCGTGGATGTTACGCTTTCGGAAAAATCGGACCGGCTAGAGCGTCTGACGGACGATTCGATGAACCCCAAGTTGCCATGGCAAGCGGACCGCACTTCTAGCAGCGCAGATGTCACTGCACTTGCGGGCCCCTTGGTCCGAGGCTGGTCGTGGTTAGCCCAACCGTTTATCAAACTGGCCAACCGCGATGCGACTTGGCGGCAGTCGCTAGCCCTGTCCCTCAGTGGAATCTGGACCATCGCGGTTTGGGCCCTGTTTGGCGGCGCAATTTCGCGCATCGCCGCCGTCTATCTCACGCGCGGCGAGACGCTCGGGCCG
>JAADIN010000085.1 GCA_013151315.1 Planctomycetota bacterium
TTTTTGGGATAGGGGTCTTGCTTGCCATCTGGCTTCTGGGCTGCGGTGTTTGGATTACCGTCCTGAGCCGACGAAACGGTTCGTCAGCCGAAACGCTAAGCTATCTCCCCAGCTTTTTAATCGGAGCAGCGGCAATCGCATTGCTACCACGACTGTTTCCCGAGGGCTTGCCTATTCGCGGCTATGGCGTGATGGTCTTATCAGGTTCCCTCGCCGGCCTGTGGCTAGCAGTGCATCGGGCCCAACAGGTAAAACTCGACCCCGAGATAATTTTTTCGCTAGCGTTTGGCATGTTTTTGTGCGGAATTCTTGGAGCACGACTTTTTTATGTCATCGAATATTGGCAGACGCGGTTTCAGTTTGATACGTGGTCAGAGACCCTGCTGGCCACCGTCAAATTTACCGAAGGGGGATTGGTCGTTTATGGAGCGCTGATTGGCGCAACGCTTGCGTTTTGCACGTTTGCTTGGCGACATCGTCTGCCGCCCCTCGCGATGGCCGATCTTATCGCGCCCAGCCTGCTGGTCGGGTTGGCATTTGGACGAATCGGCTGCTTGCTCAACGGCTGTTGTTATGGCGGAGAAACGACGGTGCCTTGGGCCATTTCTTTTCCTCAAGAAAGTCCTGCGTATCAGGAGCAAGCTTTCTCTGGGCGGTGGTTCGAGCTTTCGACAAGTAAAATTCCCTTGCGCAGTCGGCCCGTCCATCCGACCCAGGTGTACAGCGCCGTTCACGCAGCCCTGTTGGCTTGGGTGCTGTGGTCGTTTTTTCCTTTCCGGCGTCGCGATGGCGAGGTCACGGCAATCATGCTGACGGTGTACCCGGTTTCCCGATTTCTGCTGGAAATGATCCGCATTGACGAATCAGCCGTTTTTGGAACGGGGCTCAGTATTTCGCAGAACATTAGCCTCGTACTGCTCGTAGGAACCATGGGCCTCTGGGCTTATTTGCTCCGACAACCGAAAGAGTTGGTTGGGTTGGGTCCGTATAGCCGACCGCGTTAGCGCCGTCGGCCACGACGAACACACGCCAGAGGCTAATTTTTTCACCAAGACTTGCACAAACCGCACGAATAGCTTGAGTGAATTTTTAAGGTTGAACGAAGAAGGAGAAACAAAAATGAGACTTTCAAATAGATCGTGGGCAAAAAACTCTTGGAACGAACTGTTGGTTGCATCGATCGTAGCCATCGCCGGCCTCTGTGCTCAATCACAACAGGCCGCCCATGCGGAAGACGACACGCAGCTCGAAGGAAAAATCGTTCGCATTTCGCCTGAGCCAGAGGAGGTGCCAGATGAGGTTGCGGAGGAGACCTCGAACGAAGTGCCGATCTACTGGATTGGCATTTCAGGCCGTGGCGTAGAAAGTGCCGTGCTGCGAACGCAATTGCAGTTGGCCGGCGATATGGGGGTGGTCGTCGAACAGGTCGTCTCCGACAGTCCGGCCGACAAAGCTGGATTGCGCAGGCACGACATCATTCTTCGTGCCAACGGGAAAGCGGTCCACGGAATGACCGTCTTGCAAGAACACGTTCGCAAGCACCAAGAAAAACCACTCAATCTAAAATTTCTTCGGCTGGGCAAAGAGGAAACCGTAGTCGTGGTGCCTGAAGAGCAGCCACAAAAGTTGGCAAAGCAAGGTCCGCGTAGCAGGAATGATTTCGGTGGACATCCCGACGGCATGCGAAATCTTTTGGAGCAATTGCAGCGACAGGGAGGCCCCCGCATGGACCCCCGCGCATTTTTTCCTGCCCCGCGACGAGGCTTCGGTACGCTGCCGGGCGGCGTGTCGGTTTCGATCCAACGAGAAAACAACGGTCCCGCGAAGATCACCGTCAAGCAGGGCGACAAAACTTGGCATGTCGTCGAAGGCAACCTCGAATCGATCGAACGCCTACCCGAGGAATTACGCCCTTACGTCGAGCGCATGTTGCAAGGCAACGAAGCCCAAGGTGCCAATCTGGGATTCGACTGGGAAGCCGAGCTAGAAAATTTGCTACCACGAGGCTTGGGCGGTTTTCATCAACAGCCCAAGCCAGACCTTCGGGAAGCGGAAATTCTAGAACGTATGAAACGGATGGAAAAGGAATTACGCGAGTTGCAAAAGCGATTGGCTGAGGAATAATCCAATTTGGCCTCTCCAAATTTCACCTCCAATTCCTCTCACAAGGTGCCGTCGAGCCCCTTCTGGTAGTATTTGTGGGTAATTTCCTCTTGATGATCGAGTAGCCAATCGATGGTCGGTTCGTTGCACATCGCTTTGTGAATGGCCTGGGCGGTCGCTTTGCGATGGATATCAAAGAGCGCTTTGTGCTTTGTGGTCTAGGTTCTTGTCGGTTGCGGCGCCCGGGTTGAGCCAAACCGAACAGACGATTCCCAAGTCGTTTGCTTTCTCTTTGGGGATATCGCCAGCGCGAACCGCATCGAGCACGCCATTGGCGATGGCTGCCTGGACAGTACCCATCAAGATATTGGTGTAGGCCGTGCTTTTGACGGTCACTTTGCTGACCATCAAAGTCACGGGTCGAACTTGAATGTCGGTATCCAGGATGGCGAAGACCTTCGAGTGCCCGGCTGCCTGGGCACCAGTGAGAGTCGCAATCGCGGTGCCGACAGGGCCATCGAGTTCACCAATGACGACCTCCGGTTCTGCCGCAGTAAACGGAGGGCCGCCAGCAACAAGGCATTCGCCCGTACGCATCACAATTCGTTCGCTCATAAAAAAAATTCCTTGCGGGTAAGAGGGGGGAAGTTTGCACGCAGCCTAACCTACCGGCTACTTGGAAGGGAAGTCTAGAGAAAATAGCCGCGATCTGACAGATCGCCGGAGCAAGCGATCCCTAAGCTCGCGACCGCCGCAGTTGTCCACACGCCGCAACTCCGCTACGTCTCTTGCCAGAAAACGATTGCCGTGGTGGCTCCTTGGCTACGTAGAGATCAATGGTTTTCGTCGAGGTCATTCAGGCGGCCGGAGGCTCGGTAGAGACCGGTGCCTAGCACGAGTACGAGCAAAACAATGACCACGATGAGCAAAGGTCCACTGTCGAGTAATCTTTTCCATCCAGGCACGAGAGCCTCGGGAGCAACTTCCAATGCCTCGGCCTCGCCGAGCGAAGCCGAGAGAGGCGCGTAGCCTGCTCCCAAAGAGGCGATCAGAGCCGCCGTGTCGAAATTGGGGCTTGCCAGCCGGCGGCTGCCATAGGCGAGTCGGTATTCGGTTTTTGGCTTGGCAAGAAATACCACCTCGTAGCAGTTGCCATGAGCCAATACCCCCGACACGGCAAGCGGCGGGCTGTCGCGGTTTTCGATGACGATGCGATACTCGGTTTCGCGCTGTTCGGAAAACGGTAAGCGGAGCGACCGCTTCTTGAGGCTGCGAAAGTCGATGTGAGAAAGAGTGGCCGAGCCGATCGAGCGCCAAACATTGCCCGTCGACGATTTCTGCCGAATTTCCACTCGACCCCGACGGCTGAAGTTTCGCGTGGGCGTCACCAGACTCAAAGTGGTGAGCGGCTCGCGACGCGACGCAAGATAGATGAAGGTCTGTTTCGCCTCGGTTGCCTTTCCCTCTGGCGTCTTCGCCTGGATCGGGTTGCCGAATGTCGATCGGGTATTCGACTTGCAGGTCGCGGATGACGTCTTTGCGCATGGTGTCGTGCCAAAGCTCAATGCGATTGATGCGAAAAGGTTGCCGGTTGATCGTTTGCCGCTCGGTACGGCTGATTTCTTCTTCGCCTTGCAGGTGGCGAGAAAGCTCCAGCAGTTGCGATTGCTGCTGTTGGGTCACTTGGTCGATGAGGATGCGATAAAAGACTTGGCCCTCGGCGGCATGATCGGAAGCAGGTTTTGGCAGCTCGACCGAGGTGTTGCGAACATTCATGAACTGGGAGTAGTCGAAAATGAGTTCTTCGGCCAAGGGTTGCCAGTTTTTTCTGTCGGTGGAGGTTTCGACTTGCACACGGTGTTCAAAGTTCTTCAAGGGTGAAATCAAACGAATCCCTTGAGGTCGGTCGGGGTGCTTCTTGGTATCGACACGAAACGTAATCTCCAAGCCGTTGTCTTCTTGAGGATGTAAGACGATACCCTTGGCGGTCCACACTTCTTTCACGGTCCGTGATTTTTTGACGGTGGTGCGGCGGACCAGAAAAGCGATTTCTTCTCCCGTGGCGGTACGTATCCGAAGATCCGGAAAGTTGGTCCCTGCAATTTGATAAATGTCGCTATCAAGCGGCACGGCAAGCAACTCTTCGTTTTGCAGTTCGGGCGAAACGATCGGCTTGGCAAACTCAAGACGATTTTCGGCCCAGCAGGGAGACCCGCTCAGCAGACCACCAACCAGCGCCACCAAGGAAAAACTGCGCAGAACATTTTTAGGTAGGGTCATTCCATTTCCTCCTTGTCACTACGGTCGGCGTGTTCGCGGGGCTTCGTCTGTTTGAAGGCATCTTGATATCGGAGATACATAAACGAACCGGCCATCAAAAGAATGCCAAGCAGCAGGAAGGCGATGATACGCCAAAACTGATCGAGCTGCGCAAGATCGACGAAAAACACCTTGGCCGAGACGATGGCAAACAGAGCCAACCCCAAGTAACGAAGCACGGCCAGTCTTTTTTGGATGCCTTGCGAGATCAGCGCGAACGCAAACAAGGCCCAAAGAATCGAGACTCCGCCAGCGCGCAGCCCCGGATAGTAATGGAACAAATAGCTGTTCACCTCCAACGTGAGATAGATAAAAAGCATTGCAAGACTGGCAAATCCGAGCACGTTGCGGACTTCCCTGAACTGCTTGTGCTTGGCAACCAGTGCGTAGCTGCCGCCGAAGAACCCGACGATTGCTCCAAAATCGAGGAGTCGCATCGAGGCGTCGCGGAAGGAGTAGGGGGCGGCGTAGAGCAGGTCGGAGCTCATGCCCCATGCTGGCAAATCAAACAGGAACAACTTCGCGAGGACTCCCGTAAGAGCCAGCGACAGGAGAGACAACAACAGTTTACCGCCACGGCGAACGGTTTCCAACATAAGAAAACCACACAAGGCGAGCCACAGCAGCGTGAGGACAGGGAGCCGGGCTGGGCGGTAAAAATGACCGACCGTACGGTTCAGCTCCATGTGCAGGTAAAGGAAGGTCATCCCGATCGCGGCGAAGACGAGCCCACGCAAAGCGGCCGATTGCGGAAACCAGGGTGCCACATCGTTTTCTGGTGCGGCGCCGGCTTCGCCTTCTGCAGTCGTTGGCGACGCACCGATCAACCGGTAAGCCAGTCCAAACGAGGCGATGGGTATTCCGAAAGCAATCAGGCGGTCTGCCAAGAGCCACAGGTAGTTGCCGACCGACAAATGGGAGGCAACGCCCCCGCTAGAAAATTGCCTTCCCAGGTCGTAGAAGCAGAACCTCGCAAGGACAATGCCGAACAAAAGGAAAGCCGTCTGTTGAACGAAATTGCTCTTGAGCTTTTTGGCCACCCACAACAGCACGACCGCTTGAATGGCCCAACTGGCGGTGAGCCACTCGCGTGAAAGCACCAGTGGCATCGTAATGGCAAGAAAAAATGTCGCCAATCCGAAGAACGACACCAACAGCTCGCGGTCGACCAGTTTGCGTCGAAAGAATTGGTAAATATGAGCCGTGTAAAAGGCCGTGAGACCCAGCGAGAGCACGGCGGTCCATTGGCGTCCGTAGGCTTCGTCGATGAGCTGGAACCCCACAACAAAAAACACGGCCGCGTTGCCAAACATGGCGATCAAATCAAGCAGGTTGGATTTGTTATGTCGTACTATTTTGTACAGGAAGGTCATCGTCGAAAAGAGCACAAAGAAAGCGACTAAAAAAGGAAATACTTCCCTGAAATGGCCCACCTCGTATTGACGCATTGCCATGAAGAACAGGGCATAGGTTCCGAAAAAGCTAAGAAGATTAACGATCGGCCAATTCTTCCAGGCACAAATGCCAAGCACGCCGATGCCAAGGACCAGCAAGTAGCCGAAGAGTCCAACAAAGTCGACCGTTCCCGTTTGGAGCATCAAGGGCGTGAGGTAGCCGCCAAGGATGCCCAACACAGCCACAAGGATCGAATTGAACCGAACGGCAATGCCCCCGGCGAGCAACGTCACGATCCCCATAAGAGCAAACGAAGAGGCCGGGCGGATCAGGTGAAAAAGGTTCGAGGCGGCAAAGACGCTGAAATAAAGGGTCGCCAATCCGGCACCCATCAAACCTTGCCCGAAGATGTGGTACTTCTTCCCAAGGATTCGAGTTCCGGCGATGAGCAGCACCAATCCCGTGATCGTGGAGAGGGCGACTCGTGCCTGAGGGCCGAGCAAGCCTCGCTCGATGGAATACTTGAGAAAGAAGCCTACCCCCACCACTAAAATGAGCACGCCGATTCGCAACAGCCATTGGCTCGCCACCGCATACTCCAGCGACACGCCTTGGGGAACTTGCTCTTCGCCGACGATGATCCAATTCCAGATTTTCTGCAGCGTTTCTTTTGCTGCAACCTCGAATCGGTTCGGTTCGCGAGGCGGCACCGGCGTAAGCACGGGTTGGGGGGTTCGTATGCGCGGCTCCGAAGTTTTGCTGCTAATGGCTTCCTGAAAGGAGGTCGGCTCCTCCAGCGGGGTTAGCACGACGGGCGTTGGCAGTTTTGGAATTGGAGTTGCTGGCAATTTGCTTTCGGTCGACGGTTTCGAAACCGGTTGGGAAGCTGTTGGTTTTTCGGAAGACGATGCGGTTGCGGCCGATGCGGGGTCAACCGTCGGCGAGAGACGTGCGTCGACTCTGCGCCGGATTTGCCGCATCTCCTCTCGTAAAGAGGAAAGGCCCTCGACTTGGTTTTGTTCAATCCGTTTGACAATGGCATACGTCAAAAAGGGAACAAGAAACACCGCCACCATCGCAGCAAAGGCCAAGAGGCCATAGAAAAGTTCTTCCATTTATCCGCGTCCCATTAGGGCTTTGTCATAACTAAAAACTGGGATGCGAGTTGTCAAAGCACTCGGGTTAATCACCAGAAGCTGCGATCACGGCGTCTCCCTCTGATTCTACCATAGCATAAAAATCTAAGAGCCCAGAATCAAATCCCGGCGCGCCGGGAGAGGCAGAAAAATAGCCGCGATCTGACAGATCGCCGGAGCGAACGATCCCTAAGTTTGCGACCGTCGCAATTGCCCGCAGGCCGCATCGATGCGGTCGCCCTTCAGATGGCGAAAGCGCACTTGGAGGCCCGCGTCTTCCAGAATGCGACGGAAAGTCACTTGGCGTTTTAAGTCCGGCGTCCGATAGGGAAGTCCCGCGACCGGGTTGTAGGGGATGACATTGATCAGCGCCTCGCGTCCGGCGAGTAGTTGGGCCAACTCGCGGG
>JAADIN010000251.1 GCA_013151315.1 Planctomycetota bacterium
AATTGTCTTGCTTGGTGGCATAGAATTGCGACAAGTCGATGCCGCCCCGCTGTTCTTCCTCGCACAGCTTCAGCCGGGCTTCAAGCTGCTCGACGCGGCGTGCCAGCGAGGGTAGCAGCCGCTCCTCGGGATCAGCCCGCTTGGTCCGCGGGACTTGCGGATAACCCAACTGGCGTCCCATCGCGGCAAACAGCAGCAGGGGCTCTTTTTTCCGATTGGCCCAAGCGACCCGACCCTCTTGTCGGCCAAAGAGCAGCAGCGAGCGATCGGCCTTCTGGGCGGGGTCGATCTGACCCATCCGGTCGATATAGAATTCGCTGCGGACGTAGACCATGTCGGCCAGATCGACGATGCCGATTTGCCGGCGGACAATCTGAATCCAATCTCGCCAGGACGGATCGTAGGAGGGGTCGCCAGCCATCGCTTCGAGCCCCTCGTCGTAGCCCAGCCGGTTGCGGCAGAGCGACTCGAACTGATACAGAAATAGCCCCTGGCGAGACAGCTTTTCGTCGCAGCGGTACTCCGCCTCGCGAGCGAGGATCTTGAGCCCGATATGCAAATCAAACTGTCGGCGATCGTTTTCCGCCTCGCTGATCACATAGCTCTGAAATGGCGTGAAATAATGGCTTAGCCGCTTCATGCCAGCCGAAAAAACCCCTTCATGGAGGAGTTCGGAGAGCAAGAATTCGATCGCGATGGGCAATTTGGTGGTCGCCAAAATTTCTTCCCGAACCGAAGCAAGCACTTCTTGAGCCGGCTCGTTTTCCACGAGCCGATTGCCCAGCACGGTAAAAAAATAAGCCTGCTCGATATACTCCTCGCGCTCAAGCGGCGAAATGGCCTCTTCTCCCATCACTCCCCTCCCGACGGCAACTGCTCAGCAAGAAACGTCGCACACTTCTCGAGCGCCGTACGGTCGAGCATGGCCAAGACGTGCCCCGTGTTGGGCACCACGTACAGCTCGGAAGACACTCCCACACTTTTCAAATCTCGGCACATCGTCACGGGGCTCGCCATCGGCACCAAGTCATCTTTCTCGCCATGAAAGAAAAACATCGGCGGGTCGTCGGCCGAAACAAACTCGGCCGGCGAGGCGAGGCGATATTGCTCGGCCTGCTGGCGCCGCGTGCCTCCCAGCCAAAACGACAGCATTTTTAAGTCTAAGGGCATGGTTCGAAAATCACAGGGGGCTCCCCCGACCGCAATGGCTTGCAAGCGCGTACTGGGCGTATCGGCGAGAACCGAATCGCCTTCGAGCCCGTCGTCGGCATCGGTCGTTCCCAGCAAAGCGACCAGCTGAGCGCCTGCCGAATAGCCAAATCCGCCGATCTGCTCGGGATCGATTTTCAGACGTTCTGCATGGCGACGCATCCAGCGGACGGCCACCTTGCAATCTTCGATCTGAGCCGGGAATTGATGTGCCGGGGCAAGCCGATAGCTGATCGCTACGGCCGTCATGCCGCGGCTGGCGAGCATCTGGGCAAACCCCGAAAGCTGGGCCCGGGTGCCCATGTACCAAGCTCCTCCATGAACGACCAAGACGCCCGGAAAGGGCCCTTTTCCCTCGGGGACGTACAAATCGGCCTTCAGCGGCCCCGAATCTCGCTCGACGTAAACCTCGCCAAAATGCGACTCATACTCCCGGGCGGACACCGTTTGCAGGGCACAACCCCCCACAAACAGAGCCAGCACGACGCTACAGGCGTTTCGTTTTACCATTCGAGAAGTTCTCCGAGAGCTCATGGTCTTCCTAGGGGCCGCCACTTATAATACTCGTTGACACTCGTGGGAACGGCAAGAATAGTTGAATACTGGAAATTCGAAGCTTCACAATTACGGAAAACCCTTCATGGCAAGCACTTTTTCAACCATCGAAGAAGCGGTCGCCGCTATCAGTCGCGGAGAAATTGTCGTCGTCGTCGATGCGGAAGACCGCGAAAACGAAGGCGACTTCGTTTGTGCCGCTGAAAAAATTACGACTGCTAGCGTCAATTTCATGATCACCCACGGTCGAGGGCAGCTTTGCATGCCGATCCTCCCCGAAGTGAGCAAGCGATTGCAATTGCAGCCCATGGTCGAAGACAACACGGCTCCGCTGGGCACCAACTACACCGTGCCGGTCGACCATCACACCAGCCGCACCGGCATCACGGCCGGCGAACGCGCCTGCACGATTCTCGAATTGTGCAATCCGAAAAGCGTCCCTTCCGATTTCCATCGCCCGGGCCACCTCTTTCCGCTCGTGGCGAAAGAAGGGGGCGTCTTACGCCGAGCCGGCCACACCGAAGCAGCCGTCGATCTGGCACGCATGGCAGGGCTCATACCCGCCGGGGCGCTGTGCGAAATCCTCGATCAGCACGGCGACCGGGCTACCCGCGACGAATTGCACGATTTGGCAGAGAAATTTAATTTGCCAATCATTTCAATCGAACAGTTGATCGCCCATCGCCGGGTTCGCGAAGAGCTCGTCTATCGCCAAGCCGAAGCGCGGCTGCCCACCCGTTATGGCGAAGGCACGATCATCTCCTATGGCGTGAAGTACGAGTCGCAAGAGCCGGTCGTCTTTGTCATCGGAGATCCTACCAAGGTCCCCGCACCGCTGGTGCGTTTGCACTCCTCGTGCTTCACGGGCGACCTACTCGAGTCGCTCCGCTGTGACTGCGGCGACCAACTGCACATGGCCCTCGACATGATCCGCCGCGAAGGCTGCGGCGTACTCGTCTACCTGCCGCAAGAAGGCCGCGGCATCGGGCTGGTCGAAAAAATCAAGGCCTACAAACTGCAAGACGAAGGTCTCGACACGGTCGAAGCCAATTTGGCGCTCGGTTTTAAGGCCGACTCACGCGACTACGGCGTCGGCATCCAGCTACTCAAAGATTTGGGGCTCACCAAAGTGCGACTGCTGACGAACAACCCCAAGAAGACCGACGCATTTATTTACGGCGGTTTTGATTTGGAGGTGGTCGACCAGGTGCCGATCGTGCCGCCCATCCATCCGCAGAACGCCGACTATCTGGCGACCAAGCGCGACAAGCTGGGGCACCATTTACCGCGCGAATGACCTATGCTGCATTTCCACGTCAATGTTTTTGGGCAGCCCTTTGCGATCACCTGGGAACAGGCAGCCGAGTCGCTTGAAGCTCTGCCCCGCATGATTTTCGAGCCCGATGGTTCCTGGGTCTGGTCCGGCGGCGCAGGAGAAACTCGCTGGCAAATCGATGGGCATCTCTTCGATTTTGAAGATCGTCTGCACCGCGTTGAGCTGCGCGGAGAATGTCCCGAGGAAGCGTTCAACCAGATGCTTGCTTGTTTCGGCTGGCCTCGGGCGGAACTGACGTTCGAGCAAGTGTTGGAAGGCGTAACGCTCGACGAAAAAGCGTTTCGTCGAGCGGCAGTTTTTTCGACAGGATGAACAGGATCGACAGGATAGAGGTTTCTCGATCTCCTCGTGCGGTGGGCCCTCCTTTGGGCATGGGGTTTTGTGACATAAGGACAGAACTCAGGGGCTGGTCCGCGAAAAAATGCTTTTTCTTAGGCTTGCCGGTTGATTGTTTGTGGTGAGTTTAGGCACGAAAACAGGAACGTGCGTTGAGCGGACAAAAGGGTTGAGAGCCTGGGGATTTGTTTTCGGTTATCAAAGAGCTTGCAACACAAAAGGTGCGTAGCGACGATTATTGCGTATCGAGTTTGAGAAAGCGAACGTTTTTTTTGGCCACCAGTTGTGTTGCCACGCAGTCCACGGGCGACAGCCGGTTACCCCGGGCGGCGGCTCAACTCGCTGGGGCTCGCCGAGCCTTGCCCGGGGCTAAATCTATTGCCTAACCAAAATAGCCGCGAGGCGGACAGATCGCCAAAACCCCATTCATTCCACATCTTCTTTCACGGTCGACCAAATCACCCAATCGCCATCGCGCTTACGTACGTCGGATGGCGACATATCTTCGGTGATCGGTGAAGGTGACTGAACATTGTAGGGTTCGGCACCCTCAGGTCGTCGTCCACCATCGTCGTCGGTATCGGTACCAAGGCTGTACACCACAACGGCCTCTTCCGAAGTGCGGTAGCCCAGCGGTCCGCCATTGATGCGGTCCACCGGTACTTCAGGCAACCAGCGTGGTGAGAGTTGTTTCAGCGACTCGGGCCACTTGCCGTGCTCTCGGCGATAGAGCTCTAGGGCGATGCCGACCTGTGTGCCTTCGCGATGGCCAGCGCTGCGCTCTAGCGCCATGTGGACTACCTGGGTTGCAGGCATGAGCAGTGTCAGTGGCATGTATTTTATTTGTCCCCATTGAGAGCGAGAGAGCTGATCCAGCCGATTCACATGGTCGGTAATTTGCCAGAGCGGTTTTGAGGAGTTGGATAGTTCTTGCTGCCAGAGTTCGTTGTAGATTGCAAACTGCTCTTCTTGGGAGGCAATGAACCAATTGATTGCAGGCAAGCCGATGCCAAGCCAAATTCGCTGCGCGCGGTCGGCTCTTTTGTCAGTCTTTCCATCGCTAGAGAATACCACTCGTCCAAGGTGGCCAAGATAGAGCGCGCCCTTGTGCGTAACGCGACCACTGTTGCCATAGATGCGCTGCATGGTGTCGAGCATAAGCATCCGCTCGCCTTCAAGCCAATAGTCTAGCGATGGTTCAATTGCGGCAACGCTGTGTGCAAGAGCGACAAGCTGTTCGTCAGAAAAAAGCTCAGGATCGTTGCGAAGAATGTTTTCGATTGCGCCAAGTGCCCTCCGCTCGATCGCAAACGAGTTCAGCGCCGCGACGAGCCAGGGCGATTCTTGCACATGCTGTACGACGCGGAGACAGGCGGTCAGGTCGTCGTGGGCCCGCTGGGTGTCGTCCGACTCGGCGGCAAGTAGGGCATCGCCCGCCAGCAAAATACCCGCATGGTTGAGTACCTGCACATACCCGATACGTACGCCGATTAGTTCCGGCGGTTCGCCATTGGAAGTGGGCGTTGGCGACAGGACGCCGAGCAACTTCGCGTCTTCGGGTAGAGGGGATCGGCTTATGGTAAAACCGAGCCACGGTGCGACGGTAGCTTTTCTTAGTTCTGCGAATTGCGGCTGGTGCTCTGCAAAAAAATCGCGAAGCTCCGAACCTTTGTCTTTGTCGTCGAGTAAAGAAGCGATATCAGTCTGATGCCAAAAAAAATGGAGTGGCTGTGGCGGCTGAGCATCACGCCACCCGAGCGCGAGCATTGCCTCGCGGTAGTGCGGCCACGCTGATTCGCCTTGGGAGTGGGCGTCGGTCTGGTGGTTGATGACCGCCAGATAGTCGGTGTCGAGCGTTGGTTGTTCGGTCAACATGTAGAATGCGAGCAACACGTAGACCACAAGAAAACAGCCGAGGAACCAGCAGCAGGCGTGGAGTGCCTTCCACCAGAGTGGGCGGTTTCGCCGCTTGGCTCGTCGTATCAGTTTTGCAGCCTGAGCGACATCGCCAAACTGGGCGACAAGCTGCTCGGCAGGGTGGCCCGCTTCCAGGCCATCTTGGAAATGCGCAACAAGTTCCTGGGCAACGTCGATACGTTCGCCATTCCAAAGACGTGTTTTGTTGACGACATG
>JAADIN010000102.1 GCA_013151315.1 Planctomycetota bacterium
GCGTTTTTGAGCCTAAACTCACATCCCCAAACAAGCAAAAGCACTACCATGCCAGAGCAAACCCATAAACCGAGAAGCCCGTTTCGTCCTTTTGTCCAAAAACGACAGACGCAAAACTCCAGAGCTGGGGAGAAGAATTCCCCAGTTGACTCTACCTGTTTCTGTGTGAGATAATGCTGGGTTCCCAGCACAAAAGTCAACATAAAACCCATGAAAAATCGTCGTGACCGCCTCGAATAACAACGAATACCGCCATGTAACCGACCATTGGGATGCCTCAGTCGCCGATTCTCTGAGCCCAGCCGAGCGGCTTGTCTATCGTTCGAATTGCCTAGGAAACGACCTGCGGATCACCAATACCGGCGGCGGCAATACTTCTTCCAAGCTCCTGGAACCAGATCCCCTTACCGGCGAGCAGACCGAGGTGCTTTGGGTCAAAGGCTCAGGCGGCGATTTGCGTACCAGCAAGCTAGAAAATTTCGCTTCGCTGGTCCAAGAAAAATTGATGGCTCTCCAGTCGGTCTATAAAAACAAGCCGAATAACGGCCCCAAGACTCCTGCTGAAGACTCGATGGTAGGGCTATTTCCCCACTGCACGTTCAACTTGAATCCTCGCGCCAGCTCGATCGACACGCCGCTGCACGGCTTTCTGCCTGCCAAGCAGATCGATCACATGCATCCCAATTCGGTGATCTCGATCGCGGCAAGCAAGCACAGTAAGGAGCTTACCAGCGAAATCTTCGGAAACGCCGTCGGTTGGGTTCCCTGGCTCCGTCCCGGTTTTGAACTTGGCCTGATGATGCAGGAAGAAGTTGAGAAGAACCCCGCCCTGGTCGGCTTGGTGATGGGACAACACGGGCTCATCAATTGGGACGACGACGACAAAGCGTGTTACGATCTGACGCTCTCGCTCATCGAAAAGGCCTCTGACTTTATCGAGTCACGCGACAAGGGCGACGCCACTTTTGGTGGCCCAAAATACGGCTCGCTCGAAGCCGAGCCACGCGATGAGCTTCTTGTCTCGCTGTTGCCCTGGCTGCGCGGACAAGTTTCGCAGCAAAAGCTGCTGGTTGGCACCGTTCAGCATGACGAAAAAATGTTGCGGTTTGTCAACTCCCACGACGCGGCCCGCTTGGCCGAGCTCGGAACGAGTTGCCCTGACCACTTCTTGCGCACAAAAATCAAGCCGCTCTATGTCGATTGGAATCCCCAGCAAGAAGATCTTGCCGCACTTCAGAAAAAAATCGCCCAAGGGCTGGAAAAATACCGCGACGACTACACCGCCTATTACGAGCGATGCCGACACGACAGCTCGCCTGCGATCCGTGATCCCAATCCGACTGTCATTCTTATTCCTGGCATCGGGATGGTCGCCTGGGGCAAGAACAAGAGCGAATCGCGCGTCACGGCCGAGTTTTACAATTGTGCGGTCGAGGTCATGCGTGGCGCGGAGGCGATGGACGAATACATCGCTCTGCCTCAACAGGAAGCTTTTGATATTGAGTACTGGCTCTTGGAAGAGGCCAAGCTGAAACGGATGCCGCCGGAGAAGGAATTTGCACGTCGAATTATCTTGGTGGTCGGTGCCGGTTCGGGTATCGGCAAAGAAATCGCCCATCGCATGGCTGCCGCGGGAGCTCACCTCGTCTGTGCCGACCTCAATGCCGAAGCGGCCGAGGCAACTGCGGCCGAGCTGACCGAGATCTACGGCCAAGGGATCGGAGTGGCTGGCTCGGGCATCTCTGGCAGCGGCCCCGCGATCGGCTTGAGCGTCAACATTACCGATCGAAAATCGATTCGCGATTTGCTCGACCAAACCATTCTCGCCTACGGTGGCCTCGACCATGTCGTGGTCACGGCGGGAATCTTCCTGCCGCCCGACAATCGGGGCAAGCTGAGCGACGATGCCTGGAAGCTCACCTTCGAGGTCAATGTGCGCGGCAGCTACAATGTCGTCGAAGAATCGCGTCGCATTTTTGAGGAACAATCGTTGCCCGGTTCGATCGTGCTTACCACGAGCGTCAATGCCACAGTTGCGAAACGAGGTTCGCTCGCCTACGACACCTCGAAGGCGGCGGCCAACCATTTAGTTCGCGAGCTGGCCATCGAATTGGCGCCACTGGTACGAGTCAATGCCATTGCCCCGGCAACCGTCGTTGCCGGTTCGACCATGTTTCCCCGCGATCGGGTCATCGCCTCGCTGAGCAAATACGAAATCGCGTTCGAAGAAAGCGAGACCGAAGATCAGCTTCGCGACAAGCTTGCCAACTTCTACGCTCAGCGGACGCTTACCAAGCAGCCGATCACGCCTGGCGATCAGGCCGATGCAGCCTACTTTTTGCTCTCGAAGCAATCGAGTAAGACAACGGGGCAAATCATCAGCGTCGATGGCGGCCTTCACGAAGCATTCTTGCGATAGTGAAGGAAACGCGATTCGCGGTTGGGGTGACAAAATTGTGGGGTGGGCATTCGGGCTCGGGACGAGCCGGCTCGCTGCGGAATGATGACTTGCGACTTTTCAAAAATCATCGCGTTTTTTGGAGCGATTGCGAGTGTTTTTATTGGCTGCGCTGCGTAGTCTTTGAAACGCAAAGACGCGGAAGGCCGCAGAGAGATGAATGCATAAATATGTGGCGAGAGCCCCCTCTGGGTCATCCCATTTCCAAAAACCCTTTTGTTTCCCATCAATATTCTTTGCCCAGTAACCTCGGGTATGTGCAAATAATGGGAAATCTGGGGTGGGCTTGTCGGGTTTAGCATTTGTCATAAGATAGGTCTCCAGCACGAAAAAATCGGGTTCATCAGGATTGTGTGATTATTGGGATCAACCAAATTTCTGTTTGTGCCGATAACAGGGGGTGTGCCGACGGGTGTGCAGTATCAAAAACCGTATCGCAAACCCACACCCGCCTCCAAATAGGACAGAAAACACCTATAAAACAAGCAAGGCGCCGTGGCCAAGTGGCTAAGGCATCGGATTGCAAATCCGTCCAAGACCCCTCGGATTTCGTGTAGGAAACACTAAAAAACAAGTGATTTCCTGAACTTTCGACTCGCTTGGATTGGCCGAGAAAAAAATCCGAATACGACTGTTTAAGGCCAATTACGACTGTTGAGAGTATCAAGATACTCCTCTCTTTTTGCGCCATCACAGTCGACGTGGCGTTACAAGCTATCTGCTTCTGCCATGAACACGCGTCCCCAGGTTCAGCTCCTCACCAGAATCTGTGCGAGGATAATACAAACTCGTTAAGCAGACCTCGGTTCAGGACCACCTCACCCTGCTTCGCAGCAGCAGAGAGGTTAGGCAAACCCTCCATAGGATCAGACAAAACAGAATGAAGAGAACAAAACTCTGATTCAGAAGAAATCTATTCTCAGATTTCTAGCGAGGAAGCTAAGGTTCTATTGGAACAATTCGCCCTCCAATTGGATGATCAACTAAAGAGGGCATTGGCTGTTTTCGACAATTGGCCAAAGAGGAAAACGGCTAATTCTAGCCGATCACGAAAGAGGACAAGGGCTCATTCCCGTCAAATTTCCTGCCCCACTAAAAGTGGCATCCGCTCGTGGCGAGTCATTGTGGGGTCGCTCTTGTTCGTCACACACGACCACCCTTTCATGCCTTCGTTCACTGGAACCATACCGACTTTCACAGTCCGAAGTCAGCAGGGCAATCATCTTTTCTCAGTGCAACACCAGCCCGGCTGGGTAGTTTGCCGTCTTTATTTCCTCGATTGCCCCATCGCAAACCGATAAACCACTGCTTGGTCGTCGAGAATGAGCGGTGTCGCCCA
>JAADIN010000247.1 GCA_013151315.1 Planctomycetota bacterium
TGAAAGAAGCGGGCGTCGATATTTCGCAGCAGCAGTCGCAGCGGCTCGAAGAGCTGGCCGACGTGAAGCTAGACGTCGTCATCACGGTCTGTGGCCATGCCGACAAAAATTGCCCCGTCCTAGCAGGCGATACTCTCAAGTTGCATGCGCCGTTCGACGACCCGCCGGCGCTAGCGCAGAACGCAGCAAGCGAAGAAGCCGGACTGGAGCCCTACCGACGCGTTCGCGACGAGATTCGCGATTACGTAAAACGGTTGCCAGAAGCGTTAGCTCGCTAGCGGACGATTCCCAGCAAGCGATCGCGACGCGATCGGCGGGCAGCTCGGAGCCGAGCCCGGCGCTTGGTTTCGCTGGGCTTCTCGTAAAATTCGCGGATGCGGATTTCCTTCTTGATACCGCTGCGCTCGACGAGCTTGCGAAATCTTCGGACTGCTTCCTGGGCAGTTTCCCTATCCCGTAACGTTAACTTAACCAATTCAAACTCCTAAAAGTGGCCTCGATGGGCCTTTCTGGCTGACGTACGCCTGTTGCCTGGAATCGCCCAGGATAACATCGGCCTAGAAAGTCGTCCAGCCCGAGGAAACCCCGCCGTACTTCCTCGCAGCACACGGCTTACCGTCACATCCGCTACGATCGGCGTCTGAGAGATCGACCGAAGCCGCAGACGCCCTAGTCGGCTCGATTTGACGCCGGGAACCGGCCGATGGGACATGTGGCCCCCCAAGCTGCGGGCCTTGCCACCCCCCTCATTTCCCCCGTTCTGGAATACTGATGAGTGAACTCGTACCAAGCGAGATTATCGAAAAGCTCGAAGAGCGGCACGAGAGGCTGATCGCGGAGCTGGACGAGCTCAACAACCGTCTGGAAAAGGCGCTCAATAGCTTCGTCAAACCGGCAGAAAAGGACGAAATCCGAAGCCAAACGCCAAACGCACCACTCGCCACTCACGACTCCTAGCTATTTCTGCTTGCGATCGAGGTGCCCCGACTTGCTAATCGCCCGCAGGAGCCGCAGTCCCATCGCGGCACTCAAGCCGACGCCGATCGTTCCTGGCACCGAGACTCCTCGGAACGGCCACACTTGGTTGGTGACCAGGAGAACCGAGCCGAGGAACAGGGCACTGGTCAACATGCCGAGCACCAGTCGGTTGACCGAGGGTTCCAGGCCGCGGTGATTCAGGTGGACATCAAACTCTGCACTTGCTGCAAGATATCTCGTAGGCGGCGTGGCACCACTTCGGCAAGCTGCTGCATCTCATAAACCATTCGCCTCGCCTTGCGAAGCTGACGGGTTGGCGACAAGCGTCGGGCAACGACTTTGCTCTGGTAGGGCTGCAACACTTCCATGAGGCTGAAATCGGGTTCCAGCTTCTGCGAAGTTCCTTCGAGCATCACCAGCACCTTGAGCAAGAGGGCCAACGGCGAAGGCAAGATGATTTCGTAACGCCGCATGAGATCAAAGAGCTCGGTCAGCGCCGGAGCGAGTTGAAATTGATCCATTGGCTGGTAAGCATAGTGGGCCAAAAAGTCAGACAGATCCAGACTGAGGCTCGTTTCGTCGAGGCCTGTCGGCACCGCACCGACACGCATCACGATGGCGACCAGATGATGGACATCCTGCCCGACGATGGCCATCAGCATGTCTTCGATGTCCTCGCGTTCTTCAATACGTACCACCATCCCAAAATCAAGCAGCCCAATCGCGCCATCACTCATCACGAGCAGATTCCCCGGATGAGGATCGGCGTGGTACAGACCGTGATGAAAGATCATTTCCAAGTACATCTCGGCACCGTGGCGCGTGATGGCGCGAAGATCGATTCCCGTGGCACGAATCTCTTCGGGTGCCGAAAGCGGGATGCCGTCCATCCACTCCATCACCAACACGCGCTCGGAAGAGCAGTCGGGATAGGCCCGAGGGATTTTGACGTTCGGGTTCTCGGCAAACGCTTTTCTAAATTGTTCGAGGTGGCGAGCCTCACGCTCAAAATCGAGCTCTCGGCGCAAGGCGCGTTGAAACTCGGCAACCGTAGCTCGTGGGCGATAGGGAACCAACTCGGGCAAGCTTTCGGCCAGTTGGGCCAGACCGGTGAGGATATCCAGATCGACTGGCACCTGCTTGCCAATACCGTGATGTTGAACTTTGACGGCCACTTCTTCGCCCGAGTGCAGGCGAGCGCGGTGGACCTGACCGATCGAAGCCGAGGCGACCGGTTCGGCGGAAAATTCGAGAAAGAGATCGTCGACCGACTTGCCCAATTCGGTTTCGATAAGCTCGGCGACGAGTTCGAAAGAATCTGCGGGAACGCGGGTTTGCAGTTTTTCGAGTTCATCGGCCAGTTCGCCCCCGACCACGTCGGGCCGAGTGCTCATGATTTGACCCAGCTTGATAAACGTGGGGCCAAGTTCTTCCAGGGCGAGGCGAATTCGCGTTTCGCTACTTTCATTGGCAATGATCTGGCCATCGCGGTTTTTGAGCCACGATTTGCCGAACGCAAAATCAAAGCGGCTCAGCCAGCCCGCCAGACCGTATTTGCTAAGAATCGAGAGAATCTCGCCCCAACGGTTCACGTTGCGATAGATTTGCGGAATAGCACCAATTCGCATAATGACCGTCGAGGGGGCAAGGGAAAGGAAAACTGTCGACCGGCCATTGTAGCGACCGCCAGCCAGAGTGGCACGCCTCTCCGAGTCGTGTTACTATTTTTAGCAACACGACAACAACACGATTCGGAGAGGCGTGCTACCTCTGCTATTGTAATTAACACGGCTCTCGGGAGAGCCTTCGTACCATCAGAAAGCGAGCAACCTTTGACTTGCCGTAAGCCTTTCACCGCCTTATTTCCCCTCGCCGGCCTTCTTGGGCTATTTTGCATCGGCCCAATTTTCTTTGCCGAAAGTAGGCTCTTTGCCGAAAATTGGCCCCAGTGGCGCGGCCCGCGACTTACGGGAGTCAGCATCGAAACGGGCCTCGCGACCCATTGGTCGGCAACCGAAAATGTCGTCTGGCGAATCGACTTGCCCGGCCAAGCGGCAGCGACTCCCGTGGTTTGGGAAGATCGTATCTATCTCACAACTGCCGATGGCGAAAACCTGGAGCTTTGGTGCCTTTCGACCGCCGGCGAAAAAATCTGGCAGCGGGGCCTTGGCGAAGGCGATGTCGTGATTCGGTCGGACGAAGGCAACATGGCGTCGCCTTCGCCATGTACCGACGGCCAGCACATCTGGGCCCTGGTCGGCACCGGGGCGCTCGCCTGTTTTGACCGAAACGGAAAAAAAGTTTGGGATTTCGATGTCGAAGACCGTTACGGAAAACTAGAGATTGCTTTTGGCTATGCCTCGACACCCGTTCTCGACAAGGGCCGACTCTACCTGCAACTGATTCATGGCGAAGGCGACCCGACAACGCAAGAGGCGCGCGTCGTCTGTCTTGAGGCGTCGACCGGCAAAGAAATATGGCAACAGATCCGCACAAGTGATGCGCGCGAGGAGTGCGAACATTCTTACGCCTCGCCAACCATCTATCGCGACGACACGCAAGCCTTTTTACTCAGCCACGGTGCCGATTATACCGTAGCGCATTCGCTCGACGATGGCCACGAACTGTGGCGATGCGGCGGTCTCAACTCGCCGGGAAACTACAACGAGTCGCTACGATTCGTCGCGTCGCCCGCCGTTGGCGACCGCTTGATTGTTGTCCCCTCAGCCAAAGGTGGCCCCGTCTACGGCCTGCGTCCGGGTGGTCAAGGCGACATTTCGGAGTCCGAGGAGTTCGTCGTATGGCGTTACCCCGACAAGACCCCCGATGTCCCTTCGCCACTAATCCACGACGGTTTGGTTTACCTTTGCCGCGAAAACGGAAACCTGATGTGTCTCGATGCCGAGACGGGCGAAGAGTACTACCACAAGAAGACGGTCCGCGATCGGCACCGGGCCTCGCCCGTACTGGCCGACGGAAAAATCTACCTGACCAGTCGCAGCGGCACGATCACGGTGATTCGCCCCGGCAAGCAATTCGAGATCCTCGCACAAAACGAGTTGGGAGAAGAGATCTCTGCCTCGCCAGCAATCTCCGACGGCACGATTTACTTGCGCACGTTTTCTTCGCTTTTTGCCATTCGGCCAGGCGAAGAGGACTTGAGCAGGTAATGGGTAGCACCGACAGTCGTTCGGAGTTGACGCTGCCACTGGGATAAACCTTTTTCGAACGATTGTCGGTGTGCGCAGCACAAGAGGTCGATCGGCGCTGACCTCGCACTAGAATACGATTATGGCCGACCGAAGAATCTACGACCAAGAGCATCACGCTCACTTCGTGACTTTCTCTTGCTACCATCGACGACGAATGCTCGACTGCGAGCCATTGCGGGATAAACTGCTTGAATTGCTTGCTCAAAAACTTGACGACTATAGCGGCATCTGCTCGGGGTTTGTGGTCATGCCAGACCATGTGCATTTGATCGTGTGGTTTGAAAAACCGGGCGAGCTGAGTCGATTCATGAAGAGCTGGAAACAAACTTCCAGTATGAAACTCAAGAAGATGCTCCGCGGCGTGGCTCCGCAATTTGCCAGAAAAATCCCGCCAGCCGATCCGTTCTGGCAGCCGAAGTATTATCCGTTCAACTTGTATTCCCGAAAAAAAGCGGAAGAAAAATTGAATTACATGCACAAGAATCCTGTCACTGCCGGACTTGTGCAACGGGCCGTTGATTGGCGCTGGAGTTCTGCACAACATTTTTTGCTGGATGAACCGTCCGAAGTGCCGCTCGAGTGGATATTCGAATAGCCTCTTGTGCTGCGCACACCGACACCTGTCCGAATGACATCCTCTCGGTGGCAAAGCTTTTTGCGGACAGGTGTCGGTGCCACCCTATGCCACCTGAGTCAGTCATCGGTTACAATCCGGGTAGGTCACTTCCCAAACAAGCAAGGCCGACGTTGCGGGCTTCTGAGAAATTAGAAAACGAAATTGGCAGTCATGCCGAGATCGTGAACGAAGCCTGCTGCAGGGTTCGCACTGCTGGGCAAGTCAGCAGTGGCACCCGACGAAATGTCGGTAACCCCATTCCCACAAGGGTTTTTTGGCTATTTGAGAAGTTGCTAAAATATTGTGTTATACCAAGGTAAACCCCACGCCATATTTTGTTAGCCCGCTTGAAAGGTCATGACATGAGGAAAGCTTTCATTGGCATTCTTGGGCTCTGCACACTGTTGATTGCTAGCTTAGGCATTGCCTCACCTGAGCGTAAAGAACTGCAGTGCGACATTGACCAACTCTACAACCAAGTGCTCAAGATAGTCCGCCATCACTTTCCCGACGCCACCTCGCACAAGCTCAACAACA
>JAADIN010000063.1 GCA_013151315.1 Planctomycetota bacterium
GCAGGCTTATCACGGCGATACGATCGGCAGCGCGAGCGTCAGTGGCATCGAGCGTTTTCATGCGGTGTTTCAGCCGTTGCTATTCGAAGTGATTCGCTTGCCGATGCCTGATGCGCGAGCGAACACCGTCGAACATTTCTTGGCCGAATTGGAAGAGATTTTGAAGAACCGGCACGACGAGATCGCGGCGCTGGTGCTCGAACCACTCGTGCAAGCGGCGGCGGGAATGGTTTTTCATCCGCCCGGTTATTTGCGTGGCGTTCGAGAGTTGACGCGCCGATACAACGTCTTGCTGATTACCGACGAAATCGTCACGGGTTTTGGTCGTACGGGACGCATGTTTGCTTGCGAACACGAGGAGGTGACGCCCGATTTTCTGTGCTTGGGGAAAAGTATTACCGGAGGCTATTTGCCATTGTCGGTGACGATCACTCGGCCAGAAATCTACGAAGCATTCCTGGGGCCGGCGACCAATTCGTTCCTGCACGGGCACACTTATGGCGGGAACCCCCTCGCGGCAGCCGCGGCGTTGGCAACGCTCGACATTCTTCAGGAGCAGAAAATACTCCGTCAGTCGGCTTCGAGGATTCAGCAACTTGCCGAGATTCTCCAGCAAGTGAAAAACCACCCACATGTCGCCAAAACGAGGCAATTGGGAATGATTGCCGCGATAGAACTAGTTTCCTATCCAGCGGAATTAAAAATCGGCGCTCGTGTTTGCAAGGAAATGTTACGCCGAGGCGTGTGGCTCCGGCCGCTACGCGATACGTTGGTTATCATGCCACCACTCACGATCTCGGCCGACGAACTTGAACTGCTAGGGAATGTTTTATTAGAAAGCATCGATACGGTTTGCGTTAACGCCGTCTGCCAAGACGGATAAACACCAAGGAACTTGGCCCAACAAGACTCCATGCAAAACCTCCGCTACCTGCTCCTGCAAATCCGCGACCCAGACGATCCTATTCGTCGACAAGAAGTCGGCTGTTTTGCACGGGCCATCGGTTGTGAACCTGTGGCGATCGAGCCATTTGACCTTTTAGGTAGTTTTCCAACTCAAGAACAACTTCAACAAGTCGATGCGGTGCTCGTTGGCGGCAGTGGGAATTACTCGGCAGCGGGAGAGAGTCTTTGGCTGGAAAAAACCTTGGCCGGTTTTCGTCGGTTGGTCGAGCAACGCAAACCAACCTTTGCTTCTTGCTGGGGTTTTCAAGCGATCGCCCGCGCTCTTGGGGGAACCTGTATTCACGACCCGCCACGGGCCGAATTGGGAACACTCGAATTGCAGCTTACCGATGCGGGTCGCGGCGATCCGTTATTCGGCGGACTAGAAGACTCGTTCCTTGGCATTGCCGGGCATGAAGATCACGTTGTCACGTTGCCGCAAAGTGCAGTTTTGCTCGCTTCTTCACAGCTCGTGCGCCATCAGGCATTTAAAATCGTCGACTCGCCCGTTTATTGCACGCAGTTTCATCCCGAGTTAGATTTGCAGACGTTCCTCGACCGCGTGGCCGCGTATCCCCAATACGTAGAGCGGATCGCTGGCACGACGATAGAAGAGTTCGCCCAGAGGTGTCGCGATACGCCCGACACGCGACGACTGCTGCAACGGTTTGCCCGCATGGTGGTGCAGAAGAGCTAGTGCCGCGACTCCCAATTGAAGATCCATGAACGGGGTTCTTTCCGCATCTGCTAACGATCGCCGGCAGAGAAGCCATCGATCGGAATCGTTGAATGAAACCAAGCATTCCCAACGTCGCACTAGAACCTTGGCTGCGCAATTGGCGACCCATCTTACCCTGTTTCACAGTCGCTAACTTTTCTTTGCGAATTTCTTTGCGCGAGCTAAACCTTTGGATACCAGGAGTTTCGGAGATTACAGCCCTGCATAGACGGGTACTAAAAAGTAAAAGGGTAGGCAGAAAACCACATTTTGGGTTAGAATGGATGACCTCATCGATAAGACTGTTCGCCATCTATTCTATTATTCTTTTCAGTCTAAACTGGCGTGTGCGTGCGCGCTGGATGATTTGGCGGTAGGCATGGTTAGCTGGCCGCGCGAACAAAATGGGAGGACGTACCTATGCAAGTTATCGACAACCAATCACTAGCAAATGTTGCCCGAATGGAGCATCAGATTTTGCACCATGTGAAGCAAGCATTGCGAGTCACCCTGGACTGGAAGGTTCCCTCGGTGGGATTTCCGCGCAAGCTCTCCAGCGTTCAATTTACGCTGCAGTCGTTCCAGAGACATCTCGAACGGTTAATGAACTTGGAAGAGCAAGACGGCTACATGGCTTGGGTCGCCGAAATGAAGCCGAACATGGTTGTTCGCGTCGAACGGCTCGAAAAAGACCACGCCAAATTTCGTCACGTCATGCACGACCTGCTTCCCGTGGTCGAGGCTTTGAACGAATATCAGGACGAAGAGTTCGAAAGCCTGTGTGACGAGATTTCTGCCTTTTTGGAGGAAATCGACCGCCACGATTCCGATGAAGTCGATCTCCTACAGGAAGCGCTTCTTATGGATGAAGGCGGTGAAGGATAAGGGCGAAATTCGTGTTTCGGATTTTTTCTTCGCGATAGGGTATAATCGAGGCAACCGACGTTTGCCTCCGTTTCTTTGCCCAGCTCGCGATAAAACCCTATGTCCGAAGGCCCTTCTCAGCTCGATCCGATTCTCGCCGAGTGGCGCTATTCGCCCGGTCAGATATTGGTTCGCCAGATTCAGGGGGCCGATGGCCGTGAGGTGCTGCAAATGCGTGTCGACTTGGGCATCTTGCAACTGGAATGCACAGGTCGCCCCGATGGCGTGAAGCCGGAAGGGTTTGCTACCTGGTACGACTATTTGGCGTCTTTGGCTCTCGAGGAAGGCCGTTCGTATCGGCTCGACGAAGCGAATTGCCATGAGGTCGATCGGGAGTTTTATCAATTCTATCACCGCCGTATCTGCTGGCTCAATTTGAAGAGATACCCTGAAGTTGTGAATGACGCCAAGCACACCTTGGCACTCATGGACTTCAGCACGGCACATTCTCCCGACCCCGAGTGGTCTCTGATGCACGAACAGTACCGACCGTTTGTCATGTTTCACATGATTCAAGCCAACGCGCTGATTGCTTTGGCAGACCCCAATCCCGCACAAGCTATTGAAAGCATCGACCACGGCTTGAAAGAGTTGGCCCAAGTGTTCGCAAAGCACGATGCCTCGGAGCATTTTGAGCAAGACGCGTTTGTGAACAAGCTGCGCGAAATGCGGGTCTCGATCACCGAACACCACGAGCTTGGGCCCACCCTGACTGAGCAGCTTGCCGAGGCGATTGCAGCTGAAAACTACGAGCTGGCGGCCGAGTTGCGTGATCGTAAAGATCGACCTGGCGGCGAGAAATAAGCGACAGCTGAAAATTCACATGAATACTAGCACGACGGCCGATCGCCAAAATCTTCCTATCTTCCCCAGCCGTTAGTTTTTTATCGGAAGAATTACAACGGATTGGTAAATGTTCAGTAGTCACTGAACATGCTGGCACTGCTAGTCCAGGCGCAACTCCTTTGCCAGTCGGTCGATGCGCTCATTTCCGAGAAACCGACGCACCTTTGGCACACCTTATGCGTATGGAGGTTGCGTGTCATCGCGAGATTGAAACGCGATTAGCTTTTCTACGGAGCTCTACGGAGCAAGACTTTTCTTTCCAACCAAGGGAGTGTGTTATGTTGGTTCTTACACGGAAGCAGAACGAAAAAATCCGCATCGGCGATTCCATTGTCATCACGCGTGCGGATGAAAGGAAAAGGGGTTCGCCTGGGCATCGAAGCACCAAGCGATGTAAATATCTTGCGCGGTGAGCTGGTTTTTGAAACCGCAGAAGAAAATACGAAAGAGAACACGGCAGCAAAAGAGGTCGTTGAAGAGCCTTCACAAGATCAAACGCTTCGTAAGACGGCGAAGACCCGAGCGAACGGCCCGCATCGTAATCCGGCTAGCGAGTGGCCTAATGGGCGGCGCGAAGAGCAGAGCAGTCCGTCATGGCCGACGGCGCTAATGGACACGGTTCTGTGAGGTCTCGCTCCCGTAGGGGAAACTTCGCAGCTCGGCAATGTGTTGCATGAGAATCCGGCGGACCTCGAGGATACTTTTCGGGTGACGGTGGACGCTAACGTGGTCGGCGGGTACGACAATTTGCGAATGCACGTCGTCGAGCTTGGCACTGACGAGCGAGACCACGCCGTCGCCCGTGCCGCCGACAAACCAACCGGTGATTCCTTTTTTGGGAATCTCGCCGACGATGTTGTGGTATTTCACCCACGGACCTCGTTCGGCCGAGAGCATGACCGGCCAGAGGGGGGACTCGGGAGCGAGCGAATCGATGCTGGTCGTGACATCCAGAGGGGCATCTTTTCGGAAATAGCCCGGATTGCGGGCAACTAGCTGATGGCGCCCTTGCATGATCATCGAAGGGATTTTGATTAGTTTACGACCTAGCCAACGTGTGGCGTCATTGGCGACTTCGCTGCCCCGATGGGGAGTGCCGATCGTGATGACCCGTCGGACCGACGGATCGGGGTCGAAGAAAAAGGTGCGTGCGAGCCCGTTGCGAAGTTCCTCATCGGCTTGTAGCTCGGCAAAGGGACGCTCGCTAAGCGTTGCCCAAAATTGGCTACCTGAGTCGAGAGTTTGCAGCTTCGAGACCAACCCTCCCATGCTGTGGCCGACCAAAACGGCTTGATCCAAAGCGGGAAACTGACTTTTGGGGTCGAGCGCCTGCTGCATGTGAGCCAAGTCTTCACGCATTTGGGCAGCGCTAAACCAGAACGACTGGCCCGACGGATAGAGATAGAACCAAAACTGGTAGTGCTCGCGTATTTGCGGATCACTACGCAAGTCGTTAAACATTTCCATCCAAGTAACAGGGCTCGACCACAGCCCATGTACCATCACGACGGGGATTTTGTCTCCCTGGAACGGTTCGAGCATGTAGAGGCCTTGCAGCTTTTTAATTTTGCTCGGGTTGAGTAGGCCCAGTGTAGAGAGACGCGTGTCGTCGAGTGAGGGTTGGCTCAAAGTGTGTGCCAGCGGAGTGCTGAGGTCCGCCTCAAGTGGGATCGTGATCTGTGCCACTTGCACCGAGGGTTCGTCGAGCGGATCGTGCAACTCGAGCACCGCGTGTCGAGGCATGGAGTCGGGAGTCAGGGCTGGCGTCACACGCAGAAAGGCCGTAACCGGAAACGAGAGGCTTTCGGGATAAAACTCTTCCTCGGGTTTCATCCCTTCGTGTTTACGGCGGACCGCAATCAGAGGAACCCCCAAGCCATACTTATGATAGTGATTGGCCAGTCCATGGACTTCGTAGTCGGAAACAAACTCGAAATGGTCAAAATCATCTTCGTGCCAGCCGTTCCCCTTGAGCTTGATCTCGAGTTGGCAATCGTGGGTCGCCGTTTTGATGTTGAGCGATCTGCCGGGGCGTAGGGACTCCTGGGTTTGGACGATGCGCAGTGTGCTTTCCAAGGCCGCATTGTAGAGATCGCAGGCGCGGCGAAATTCGGGATCGTAGGGATTCGAGGCGACTGCGTATTGTTCGTCGAAGAGGTAGCGATAAGCGTGCAAAACTGCCGAGCCATAGAGTTCCAAAGCTTCGCCACACTGCTTCGACTGGTCGGCCCGATGCGCGCCCACGTAAGCCAATTCGGCCATGGCATAAACGTGCTCCCGGCTAGGCTCTCGCTTGTCTATTTCAGCGAGCTGGGCTAAGAGATCGCCGTAGTCGCCCTTGAGCGAGCCTTCGAGGTCGAGCCGACGTAATAATTGGACGGTTCGCTCGGTCGGTTCGGGGCCCTGCTTGGTAAGAAGCCCGAGCGACTCGGAAAGAGGATTTCGCGGCGTCGTGCGCAGCGAGACCCATTTGTTGGACGTCGACACACAGCCGGCGCCCATGCAGGCGAGCAAGAGGACCGCCGCAAGAAGGCGGTCACGAGGTGACGAGAACCTACGCATGTCTGGAGTTCGAAAAGAAGGAGAACGAAGAAGGGCGGGAAGAGTAGGTGATTGGCTCGCCAGTCGTCAAGTTCTTAATCGCGAATGCTAGCAGGGACAGGCGTCGGTATCATTGAGGCCTTATTGACTGGCATTGCGATGTCACCAAGACCAGCAGAAGAATGCACGGCAACTTTGGGTGGCGTATCACGCCCTTCGGCAGCAGGACTGGCTGTCGAAGCTTCTCTCAATTGCCAAGAACTGAATCCAGCGATCGCAATCCTTCGATCGGATGCCTCCCAGACTTACTGGACCTTCCGCCTTATGCCAATTTCTCTTCGCCGAGGGCGATCGGAAGAGCAATGGGGTTACGGTTGGACGTGTGTCGGCGAAAGACCAGCGGTTCGTCGGTCAATCGCATCTTCGGAAAACGGCTGAGTATCGCCGGAAAAGCGATTTGCGCCTCCAGTCGCGCCAGGGGCGCGCCGACGCAAAAATGAATGCCGTGACCAAACGCCACGTGTCG
>JAADIN010000165.1 GCA_013151315.1 Planctomycetota bacterium
TGGCTAAACAATCAACTAGGCGACCGCCCTAGTTGCTGATCGACCTGAAATTGTTGAAATTGAAGAAGCCATTTCCAAACTGTGGGAATAGGCTGTAGAGGCCCTGCGTGAAAAACTGGTTGATCGCTTCGTCGGTTGCCTGAATCGGCGTCTTCGGCACGACCACGATATCCGAATCGCTGAGCCAAATTTCATCGGCAGGAGTCGGGCGTCGACCGTAAAGCGCGCCCCTCACGTCAAGCATCGTGGCCATCAGACGCCAATCCTCGCCGCGACGGAAGACGACCACCTGACGCAAGTTCGCACCGATATTCCAACCGCCGGCCATGGCGACTGCGCCCATGAGCGTGGTTGGACCATCAAGCGAGTATCTTCCGGGAGTCGTCACTTCGCCCAAAACAAACACAAAGCGAGGGGCCCGTTGGACGAGTATCGGAGTCACCGCCACGCCGGGAATCGTCGCGGCATAGCGGGCGTCGATTTCGAACTTCAGCTCTTCGAGCGTGAGTCCTTGCGCCACGATGGAGCCCAGCCCGGGCAAGTACAACTTGCCGGCGGGCGTGACGGAAACCTGCAACCGAAGACCGCCGTTGCCCAGGCGGGCGTCGACCGATTCGATCAAGTCCTGCAATCGCGTGTTGACCGATACGGGCGTCACCGTAATCGCGGGCACTTTGTAGTATTTTTTGTAGCGTTCTTCGAGCTGTTGGCGAAGCGAATCGACCGTCATCCGGGCTGCTCGCACTTGCCCTAGCAGTGGCAAGCTGATCGTCCCATCGGGCTGAACGACGAGATTGCGTCCAATGTTGTCGTTTTCAGGCGAGTCTTCCGAAGCCGAGGAACTATCGCCGGTGAGCGATTCGACGCGAATACGGTCGCCCACCTGCAATTCGTAGGGGCGCGAAGTCTCTTCGCGTGTCAGGCGAAAAATGAATGCGATCTGATCGTCTACCCGAACGTGGTATTCATGGACATGCGCCATGCGAGCCGCGCCAACGTATTCGCCCTGGGCATAGGACTGCCAATGGATGTGGCCTCGCGCTTCCCAGCCCACTTCGCCTCGGCCACAGCCTGCCAAACTGTCGACTCCCCAAATTGGGTGCGGCGCTGCCGGGCCTAGGGCTTGCGCCTGACAAGCACGAGGAGCCGAAGCGCAGAACGTTGCCAACACCAACAAGGCCAACGGCACCAGGAGCGACCTACGAAGTCTTTTCGCTGGAAGCTTCATATTCGGGTGATCTCTTTCTGGGGTAACGGTACGTGGTAGTTTTGTAGGAACAAGCGCCTTATCGCCAAACAGGCTGCGCGACCGGCCCTCGTTGGGGTTGCCTAGCGAAGGAGGCAACGCCTCCGCTGCGTGAAAAATCTTGGGGCGAAACCCACTGGACGTTGTTCGTGCCACTTGCACCCCGCTGCGCCATCTGGCCGGCAAGGGCCCGGTTTGCGAGCGCCTGTTGCGCGAGGCCTAGTTTCTCCTGCATCAGCGACAAATTCCGCAGGACGACTGCATTGGGATCGCGAGAAGCAACCTGCCGAAGCAAGTGCTCTGCCTCGGCAAAATGTCCTGCGTCGGCGAGCAGGGTGGCCAACTCATGGGCAGCCAAATGATTTCCGTTATGAGCCAACAAGGCCGCTCGCTGGAATGCGATCGCATGGCGTTGCGACAGGCGGTGTTTTTCGGGCTCGACCTGGCCAAGCTGAGTCGCCAGCTTGCCGAGCGCGTGCAAGGCCATCGAACCGGCCGGCTCGCCAGCGACCGCGGCCGCCAACTTCAATTGAGCATAGCGGAAGTAGCTGCTGATCATTTGATGAGGCAGCACGTCTTGCGGATTGATCTGCTTGGCGATCGGCGTACGGTGCGACGCACAGAGAACCTCAATCGCGAGGTCGGCTTCGAGCTGGATGCCGCGCGGGACAAAGTCTTCGGCTTCTTCAAGGGCTCGCAACCCGTGGGCCAACGCCTCGGTGCGCTCGGGAATTCCCTGGCGTGCATCTTGCGCGTGAGAGATCATCCGCAGCACTTCGATCAATTCCTGCCGAGCGGCATAATACCCGCCTCGGTTGGCCATCGCGTAAGCGCCGCGAATTTTCGTCTTGGCAAGCTCATGCACCCGCTGGTTGGTCAAAACGCCTGTCGTGGCGGCAGTGCAATCGCGAATCACGGCAGCGACGAACTCTTTTTCCACAGCCGCTGGATCAATTTCCAAGGGGGTAACCGGCTCGATTTTTTCTTCGACAGCAACGTCGTTTGTTTTTTTACTTGGCAGCATCACTACTTCCAGGGCCGATTCTTCCAGAGCCTGAGGAGGCAGCAGAGAAGCAATGGGCTGATAAACCTCGGGTTCCTCTTCCGTCGCAGCGGGGCTGCTCAGAGGAACGTCGGAAGTCGGTGTCACCTCAACCGCCGGCAATTCCAGCAAGACGCCGTCGGCACTATCGCTGCCGGGGTTGTCGCTAGGAAAGGCCCAGACCTGCTCGCCGGCGAGAAATGTCTTTGACTCGAACGAGGGTTCTGGAGTGGCAAGCTTCTCCACCTGAGGAGCCTCGAATAAATCCGAGACAGGAATGAGGCCGGCCAAACGGGGCCCTGAGGTCTCGACCTCATTGGCTACCAGTTGAATCGCAGAAAACTCTTCGGCCCGCTGGCCCGGAGGGTTTTCGCTGCATCCTGCCAAGAGCGTCGCAAGAAGGCATGTCAGACTCGTCCAGCAACAGCACTTCATCCGTGTACCCCTTCCCTGGGAAAGATTGCCACCGTCGGGCAACCTGCAACTTCAGACTCGACCACCTCGGCCCGGTGATATCAACAAAACCGCTACCATCGCTGGAAGAGGGCCTCACCGCACCGATACAGGCGTCATAGACCGAACGGTCGCTGTGCTAGCACCCCCACAATCGCTACACCTTCACTTCAAAACATTCGCGTCTGGTAGCTACCCGTCACAGGAAATGCGTTAAATCCTTCGGCACGCAAATGCTCGACAAATTCTCGCGGCCCATGGGTGCAGTAAATCTGCTTCGCCCCGACCTGCTCGGCAGTTTCGAGCAGTTCGCCGTAGTCGGCATGGTCGGAGAGCGGCAGCGCGTGGTCGACTTTTTGTCGATACTTGGTACTCGGGTCGATCGCCCAGCCGGTCACTGCAATGCTCACCGGCCTTTCAATTCCGGCCAAGCGAAATTGCTTCATGCCACGCGGAAGGGTCACGACCGCGTGTCCGGGCAGTAGGCAGTCGACGTACTTAGAAACTTGCCCCAGATCGACGCCGCATTCGCCGTAGACTTCGCTGACGGCAAACGTCATCGGATGTTGCTGCACGGGAATGCCGGCATCGGTAAGCAGTCGCGTAACCTCCTGCGCCTTGCCGAGCGCATAGGCATGGATCACCGGCGTTTGCTCTTCGGCCAGCGTGCGATGAACCAAATCGATCAGCTCGCCGATGGTCTCCTCGCGCGGGGGCATACGAAACTTGGGCCGGCCAAAGGTGCTTTCCATCACCAAGATATCGGCCTGGGGCAGCTCGGCCGGCTCGCTCGTTGCTGAGGGCCCCAATTTGAAATCTCCGGTGTACAGTAGCGATTGCTTGTCACTCTCGGCCAACAACATGGCCGACCCCAAGCAGTGCCCGGCTGGAAAAGTTGTCAGCCTCAGCGGGCCAAGCTCCAGCGGCTCGCGGTAGGGCATCTCTCGCGTACGATGGTGCGATCCTCGACGATGCCGAAACAGAGCCGCGGTCGCCGGCGTGCAGAATCCCAATTCGTGGGT
>JAADIN010000265.1 GCA_013151315.1 Planctomycetota bacterium
CAACTCACTGCCGATTAAACAGGGCTTGGCGGAGCTCTTCTTCGAACGAGGCGCTTTGTTCCAATACCGTTTGGAAGTTTTCCTTATCCAAGGCGTAGAAAATAGATTCTTCCTTTGCGATCACGGTAGCATTTCGCGGCTCGTTGGTAATGAGAGCCGCTTCTCCAAAATATTGCCCTTCGACGAGCTCGGCAACTTTCTTTTCTTGACGGCCATCGTCGATCCGCACGTCGACTGCGCCGGACCGTATGAGATAGAAGAGGTCGCCCGGATCGCCTTGGCGGATCATCGTATCTCCTGGCTCGGCTTTGTGCACCATCATCTGGTCGGCGATCTGAGCGAGCGTATTGGGAGTTTGCTTGTCGAACAGCGGAATGTTTTTCAAGAAGTCGCAGATGACGGAAGCTTCTTGCACGACGACGTTCGATTTGATGCGTCCGTCGACCATATTCACGATGCGATCGGCAACGTCGAGAATGCGATTGTCGTGGGTGACCATGATGATCGTGCAGCCCTCGTCGCGGGCGAGCTCTTGGAAAAGGGTGACGACTTCTCGTCCTGATTTTTCGTCGAGTGCGGCAGTCGGTTCGTCGGCCAAGATGAGTTTGGGTTTGTGGACCAGTCCCCGTGCGATGGCGACTCGCTCTGTTTTTGGCCGCCGGAGAGCGACTTGGGCTTGTAGTGGATCCGATCGCCAAGCCCGAGTCGGGTGAGGAGCGATTTGATTCGTCCCTCGGCGATCATCGGATCGAGCCCCGCGAGTTCGGCGGCCATGTTGACGTTCTGATAGGCGGTCAGCGATTCAAAAAGATTGTGAGCCTGGAAGATAAACCCGAGCTCGCGTCGGACGTTTACGATCAAGTCGCGATCGCAGCCCTGGAGCTGCTTACCTAGCACTTTGAGGCTACCCTCCTGAGCCGTGCGGAGGGTGCCGATGAGCGTTAGCAGAGTAGTCTTTCCGGAGCCGGAGGGGCCCGTCATGATGACGATTTCGCCACGTCGGACTTCGAGATAGTTGTCGAAGAGCGCCTGTTTGCGCAGCTCGCCTTCGCCGAAAAAATGATTCAGGTTTTTGACCTGCACCGTGAGTGGCAGTTGGAGGTCGCCGACGAAGGCGCCGCTCGTAGCGGGAATGGTAGTCTGGTCGGTCATGATTTTTTTGAGTGCGGAATTCGGAATGCGGAATTCGGAATGCCTAACGACTAACGCCTTTATTCAAAACAGGCTTGCGGGATCGGCGGCGAGGAGCTTTCTTACAGCCAGCAGCCCTGAGACGACACACATTCCTACGGTTGTTGCAAACACATAGGCGATGCCGCTTGGGGTCATTTGCATCAGTAAACCCGTTTGTCCTGCGAGCCACTCGTAAATCAGCAGGCTAGCCAAGGTGGCGGGTACAAATCCGATGACCGAAAGCAACAAGGCTTGGACTACGATCAGACGAAAAAAGTAGGCCGTTTTGTAGCCCATCGCTTTGAGGGTGGCGAATTCGGGCATATGCTCGGCAATGTCAGAGTAAATTACTTGATAACAGATGACCATCCCCACCACAAAGCCAATGAGCTTGCCCGCCAAAAAGATTGTGCCAATCGGAGTGCTCTTGTCCCAGAATTTGATCTCGGCAGCGCGGAAGGCTTCCCGCGTCAGCACGAGGACATCATCCTCCAAGGTTTTTTGTAAAGTTTTTTGCACGTCCTCCGGAGAAAAGTTTTCTTGGACGTGGATGATTCCAATATCAACGACGCTCAAAGGATCACCAAATCGTTTGCGATGCGGGAAGAACTTGGCGAAATTAACGGAACTCATCACAAGATTTCCGTCGTGAGCAAAGTCGGTTCCCAAATTAAAAGTTCCAACCAAGGTCAGCTTCTGGTTGGCAAGTTCCAGAGTATATTGGGCCAGTTCGGCATCGCTCGTTCTGGGGAAATTGAATTTTTTGGTTTTGCTTTTCTCGTCGATCAGTGCGGTGGAGGGCTGCCGTAGCCGGTTGAGATTTTTTTGGAGGTCTTGTGATTTGAAAATAGGATCGCTCAGTTGAAAGCCGAGGGAGCGCAATGGATATCCTCGATTGCCGTTTCCGTGTTCCATTTTCCTTAACACCGAAGTGGTCAGCTCGGAGTAAAGTGGATAGGCACCGCTCACTCCTGAGCAAGAACTTGCTTGGTGGATGCGAGAGATCGAGAAACGTTTTTCCGCGGCCAAGGTGTACTTTGCCTTGCTTACCAGGAAGATATCGCCCTGCAGCTCGTCGATAATTTTGACTTGGCTATCGAAGAGCGCATTTTGAAAACCGACTTGAGTAAACATCAGCAAGACCGCGAACCCAATGCCCGCGATGGCCGCTGCTAAGCGACGCCAATCATGGGTCAAGTTCTTCCAAGCCAGCGGTGTTTTGCTTAATCGAGGCATCTGGTTGGGCAGACGTAATAAAAAGTAAAAGGGGGGGAACCACGGAGGCACGGAGGGCACAGAGTTGGATTTTTGAACACTAATCGACACTAATCTTCGCTAATTTGATTAGTGTCGATTAGCGAAAATTCGTGTTCCTCTTTTTTTCTTGCGTCTCGGTGTCCTCCGTGTCTCTGTGGTGAATCTTTTTTTATTTGACTAGCTAAAACAAATCGGCGGGGTCGGCTTGGTAGAGTTTTCTTAACGCTCCCATGCCCGAGACGACGCACATCGCGATTGCCAATACGAACACGATGAACATAATTTTTGGGGTCATGAACATCGGCATCCCCGAGGCGGCCTCGACCACTTCGTAGAGAAGGGCGGAAATTAGCAGCGAGGGGACGTAGCCTACCAAGGCCAAGAGTACCGACTGTTGAAGGACCACGCCTGTGAGGTATCGATTGTTGTAACCCATCGCTTTGAGGGTGGCATACTCTCCCATCATGTTGGCGATGTCGCTAGAGAGAACTTGGTAGACGATCGCGATGCCGACAAACAGGGCCACCCAGACGCCGAGCGAGAAGATTTGTCCCAAGGGCGTGTCGACCACCCAACGGTATTCTTCGTGAGCGTTCACTTCGGCACGGGTGAGAATTTCGACATCGACATTGGTTAGCGTCGCTGCCTCGAAATTTCTGAAAGACTCGGCGCTCGTGACCCTCTCGGGGATGCCATACATCTTTTGCAGTTGGCGTTTGACCTGAGTCGCCGTGCTTGGGTCGTGAAGTTTGATCAACCCGAAGTTGATTTGGTCGATGGTTTGCCAGGGGCAGGCGCGGATGTAGCCTTCGGGGTTGGTCAGACAGGCTCCGTTGGAGGCCATGCCGGTTCCGAGCCGGAATAGCCCCACGATGCGCACCCGTTGGGGTCCGAGGGCCGTTTCGACGCCCAGATCGGCTTCGCTAAATTCGCCTCCGGTTGCCGGGCCATATTCGGGCTTCGATTCGGAATCGATCAAGACAAACCGCGGATCGGAGAGGAGTTTTGCCTTTTGGCAGATGTCTTTGCGTAGAAATACCGGATCGTGGGGATCGGTGCCCATGGTGATAATGCTGCGCCATTGGCCAGCCGGATCGTCAGGATCGATCGTCGCGGAATTGATGTCGGCCAGATGCGAAACGGGGGCCTGCCATTCACTGAGGCCAAGATAGAAGGGTCGAGCATTGGCGACTTCTGATAAGGATGCCGCTTGAAAGACTCGGCTGCGAGGAAAGGCTCGCGGTTCGGTAAGATGCAGGTAGGCGGGCGACCGTAGCATCAAATCGAATTCGAGGGCATCGTAGATTTGCGTCGCCGTTTTTTTGATGGCTCCCTTGAACCCAATTTGCATGAAAATAAGAATCACGGCAAAACCAACTCCCGCCACGCCGATGGCCGTGCGAGTTTTGTTATGCTTGATGTTCTTCCATGCCAGCGGAGTTTTCATGGCTTTAGGCTTTAGAAAAGAAAGACCAGCCGTGCTGCCATGCAGCACATGGCGGTTCAGGCATCAGGCTTTCCGCTCTTGGCTTTGTCAAACTCGACCGTCACCTGAAGACCCACATGTCTTGAGGCATGTAGGACGGCAGTTTCGGGTTCTCGGTCGATTTCGATTCGCACTTCGACGATGCTCCGGTCAGCTGGTGCAAGGGGATTTCGATTGGAGAGTCCAGGCGACACGATCATGCGCCCGATCCGAACCACATGTCCGCGGAGACCGCCCGATCTTTCTTTGCCAGGTCCTTTTTTTGATGGCGGGTCGAGGGGGCCATCGGCGAAAGGTCCCGAAAAGGCGGGACTTCTTACCGTGACCGTTTGGCCTACCCAAAGTTCCTGCACGTCGGATTCGTGGACTTCGGCAATGCAGACCATTTTTCGTAAATCGCCCAACTGCAGAATGGGGCCTTGCGTTACCACTTCTCCGAGACGCAAGTGGACCTTCAAAACTGTGTACTGCGGTTTTTCATGGGGCTCTTGAGTTGCCTGCAGATCGTCGTTTGCATCGACCAAGAGAAGCTTTCGCATCGCGATGGGCGACTCGTGGGGAGCCACGAGTATCGACCGTTTCAGAACTTCTCGGGCGACTTCGATTTCCTGGTCGACGACGAGCTTCTCGAAGTTCTTGGCGGCTTGTTGCTTCGTTATTTTAGCGACGGATACATTGGCCTCGGCTGCCGAGACGGCCAGTTTGGTAGCCGTTGTGGCCGAGGCATGCGTCTCGCGAGCAATCTGGTAGTCGGCACTTGCCAAGTCCATCCGATTCTTCTGTTTGTCGAGCTGGTGTCCGGTGACCAGTTCAGGATCGGCTGCCCGCAGTTGCTCGAGTCGAAAATATTCCCCCTCCGCCAAGCCGCGGGCAACTCGCAGGGCTTCCAATTTGCCTTGTTGCAATGTGAGTTCGGTGAGCTTGACTTGCGTCTGCGCTTGGGATGCAATCGCTTGAGCGAATTGGGCTTCGGCAAGTTGAATTTGTTGGACGTGCTTCTGGAGGACAAGCTCTCTTTTCTTTAGCAGAGCGGTCAGTTGGGCTCTGCCCATGTCGTAGCTCGACAGAAGTCCAAGCACTCCGTCTTCCGGAGCGATTTTATCCTCAACGACGTTAATGAACTTCTTAAGGCGATCTCCGGGGGTCGCTCGGATATCGATTACGCCGGTCGCCGGCTCTAATTGGCCTAAAGCGTAGATCGTACGTGGTTGCTCTTTTGCCGAGTCGACCTCTTCTGCAGAAGAAAGCCACTCGCAACCTGGCAAGGCAGCAAACAGAGCGGTGGCAAGGGCCAGCACACCAAACCGTTGGGGGATATTGGGAGAACGCATGAAAAAGTGTGGGTTTAGGTAGAGTTTGCCATACTAGACAAAATGGAGGGACTAGCAAATGTACAATATATAGCGAGGTGGGTGGAAAAAAAGTGATAAAGTACTAGGATGGCCCTAATCCCTATAGGTGTCAAGAAAATGCCTAAGCGGTGCTGGGTCTCTCGTGAAACCCACAAGAGGCCGAGGGAATCATCTGGCTGGGAGATAGTATTATGCGTCGTCTGATGACCTTTTTTCTCGGAATGGTTACCGGGGGGGCCTTGCTCTTTGGGGCGATGAACTATCACCTGATTCGGGCCCACGATGGGGTCCATTTTATCCCCAAGGTTGCCCCGAAACTGAGGGCCGCTTATGTCGATATTCGCGGTTTTACCGTCGCCGATTGGGCGCAGCACTCTGATATTACCGCAGCACTGATTCGTGCCGAGAAGGGCGACTTGATGAAAAGTGCTACATCGGAGGCGCTGCAGGGGAAAATAGACCAGTTGTTGAACCGGAATGAGCGAAAGTAGGGGTGCTCGGCGACCGCCCCTTATCCCTCAAAATAGAGTCAGCCGATACGGTCGTTGCGTGCGCTGACAGTCTTACGACCGACACGACTGCAAAAGGCAACGAGGACGTGAAGTCGATCTCTCGGCTGTTACGATACTGGACGTAGACCTTAATGACGTATCCGCGCGATCGATGGGGAGAATCGATCGTGGAGCCTATGTAGCCCGGTAACGGGAGTGATGACATGGAAATGAATCGCAACCAGTATTTTTTCTTGGGTATCGTGCTCTTGCTCTTGGGTTTGCAGTTTCGCATGGTCAGTTCGTATATTTTGACCGACGAAGCAACTCGATTTCTCGCAGAACGTACGAGTTCGTCGAGTGCCCAGACCGCGATGGTCGATTTGGCAAACAACCTCGGCGAGACCTCTCACAAGGTGATCTACCCGCCAGATTGGCTTGGTTGGTGCCTTATCTCGGTGGGCTCGGTGTTGATACTCCATAGTTTTGCCATGAAGGGGCCGGGGTCTTAGCGCCTACCGAAACGCTGGGAGTTGCTTTTAACCCACCGAAACGGTGGGGCTATATAGACCCACCGTTTCGGTGGGTTGTCAGGAAAATGAAAGGAACGGGGCGATGTCGTCTGCTGTTTATCGCTTGGCTATTGGTGTCGTCGTGGTTTTTGTGTTTTCCGCAGTTGCGAGCTATCGCGTAACCAATGCCGCATCGGGCACTTCTTCTGACGTTAGCAAACGCCGCATACGGGAAGGGACTACCATTCACGACCGAGTTGGCTATTTCCGTCAAGATGGCGACGGAGCGACGTTCGTCACGGAAGGGGGATTGGAATTCGGCGGCTTGCCAAACCTGAATCTCGAGCGGGTTGTGCGTACGCTAAAAACCCTCGACGAATCGAAGAGCAATCGGTGGAGCGTGAGTGGGGTGGTCACCGAGTTCTCAGGGCGAAATTTCTTGCTGATTAGCCGCGCCGTCTACAAGTCGACACCGCCGCCAGCAGTTCCCGAATCGCTCTCCAACTGACGGGCCCGAATCGCTCTCCAACTGACGGGATCGTTCGAGGGGTTCGGTGGCAGGACGATTGCAAAGTCATGCGAGTACGTCTTCAAGTCTAAAAGTTGGATTACTAATGTGATCCGCAACGCGATAGCGTCGGGCAGCAGAGGCAAATCGCTACCCAGCTGCTACCCAGCTGCTACCCAGCTGCTGGCCCGCGGCTAGCGCCGTGCGACTCACTCACACTTTGCAATCGTCCTGGTTCGGTGCCCGACAGCTTGACACCGAGTGGCACCTCGATATGATCAGATAGGAGGAGCCATCTGCCTATTTTCCTAGGCAGCCTGTTTGAAAGTCGTAGTTTGTAGAAGGGTAAAAACAGCATGGGTGCAGTGCGACGTATCGATGTCAGCGTTTCGGCCAACGTGAGCGTGGTTCGATTCAAAGACCAAAAGATTATCGATCCCGAAGCCATTCAGGAATTGGGACAGGAACTTTTTGATCTCGTCGAAAAGGAAGATCGCAAAAAGTTGGTGTTAAACTTTTCGAACGTGGAGTTTCTTTCCAGCGCTGCCTTGGGAAAGCTTATTACGTTTGAGAAGAAGTCGAAGCGGCATGATGCCGAGTTGATACTCACGAATATATCGCCTGAGATTTTCCAGGTGTTTGCGATTACCAATCTGGACAAACTCTTCCAAATCAAAGACAGCGAAGCCGATGCGTTGGCTGTTCTGTAGATAAGCAGCTCTGTCGTAAACAACTCTGCCTCTTAGCTGAGCCGTGGAATGTCTTCCAATACTGCACCACGCGTTATTCAATGCGCCTTGCCAAGCTCGCTCACGGCTTATCACGATTTTGTTCAGCAAGTTCTTGAGTCGCTCGAAGAGCTGAAGTGGCAAGCGGCCGACCTGTTTGGCGTCCACATGGCGCTTGAAGAATCGATCAGCAACGCCATTCGCCACGGCAATAAGGAAGACCCTGCGAAAAGGGTCCACGTTGAGTGCCAAGTGAGCGCGGAACGGTTTTGGGCCAAGATATGTGATGAAGGCGAAGGGTACGACCCGAGTGCAGTCCCCGATTGTCGCTGTCCGGAGAATCTGGAGGTGCCAGGAGGGCGAGGCTTGGCTCTTATTTGTGCCTACATGACGTCGGTTCAGCACAGCGAATGCGGCAAATGTTTGACGATGGAAAAGACTCTCCAATCGGCAACGGGGTAGGCACCTTGGTAGGTAGCATGCATTCCAGAAGGCGTGCCGATGCTGGGGCTAGCTGAGGTGGCGGTGCTGCTTTCTTGGTCCCCTTTTTGCCCGCTCGTTGGCGGCACTTTCTAGCGTTTTGGCTATCAGACGCAGAACCGCATCCCTCAGGGCAAACTCCGTTTTGCTGAGAAAAATCCCCCGTCGCACGGTTGGCCAAGGGGTGAGGGAAAAGAAAAACTGGCCGATGCTAGCAAAAGCTGGCGAAAATTCCCACCTACATTGGTGACACCTCCTCAATCGGCGAATCGGCGCTCTCAGCACGACTGCACTTGACGCTTCTCGGCACGGATCGTATTTAACCCCCTCTCGCTACCCGAACTGATCGGGCTGGAATGCGAAGCGCGTGTATAAAAAATGTTTATTTTCAGTGCGGATCAGCCGTACTTGCGGAAATATTCGGCCACACAGCGAAAAGCTGGGCTTGGCTGGTGACAATGGTTTGCGAGACTTTGCCGTGGATTTGGCAACGTTTCAAAAAGGAGATTCGTGTTGAATAGGTCAACCATAAAAACTGGTCGCTGCCTCGGATTGGCAGTCTTCGTGATTCTAACATCTGCAATTGCGGTGTTAGCTGAAGAGAGAGGCTCGCAGCAGACCTCTGCGCCTGCGGTCTCGACTCGTGCCGAGGTAGACGGTTTGTTGGCACAAGTAAGATCGAAGATGGCCGCAGGTCGATTGACCGACGCCGACGCGATACTGCGCCGCGCTGAATCTGCCGAAGTTCGTTATCCCGTGCTTCACTTCGGTGACACCCCCGCCAAGGTGCGCCACGAATTGGAAGCCTTGTCAAGAAAGCAAGGCATCGAAATCGGTGGCTTGCCATTACGAAATCCCCTTGCAGCCCTATTGCCAAAAACGAAGCCAGCAACGGTCGACCCCTTTGCCGCTTCCGGTAAGCTAGCCACCCAGCTGGCTCCTGCCCCGGCTCCTCAACCGCGATCGCCCATAAATCTTGCCTTGCCCTCTCCGTTAGGTACCCCCTCGGACACCAAACTCTCGCCTCGTGAGTCGAGCGATCGTGCCCTCCTTGCTGCCCGTCAGGCCCTTGCTGTTGGCGATGCCGTCCGAGCGAGACGTCTTCTGGAAAACGCCAGACTACAGCGCGTGACTTACTTGCCAACCGAGGAATCGCCAGAACGAATCGCCCAGGCCCTTGCCGAAATCGAGCAGCTTTTTTCCAACGAAGATAACAGCCCCAGTTGGCGACAAGGTTACGCCAAGTTTTTGGTGGCTCAAGCCAGTGCGCTGGTCGAGTGGGGCGACTTCGAGACGGCAGAACGCGCCGCTTTTGAAGCGGTTGCGTTAAAAGCCGAACTCGGACCCAACGACACGACGCCGGCTGAGGTGCTCGGCCAAATAGAGAAACTGCGAGCGGAAGCCGCGCCCTACCCGATGGCGCGGAGCATTCCAATTCCAAGAATGATACCTGACGCGAACGTGCAACCTGCCTGGGCAGCTTTGGTGCCCGATGCCGTACCGGTTGATCTGACACTCCCCGCCGCCAACACGAGCCAGCCCCTTTCGCCTCGCCTCGCCCAAGCCAATTCTCAGCCCTCTCCGCTGCCGGTCCCCACCGAATTGCTACCCGAGTCGAACGACCCTTATGCACTCCTCGAACAGGGCGAAAGAGCGTTGCGAGCGGGAGACCGCAATCGTGCGTTACGCCAATTCCGCCTTGCTTACCAGCAACGCGACCAACTCGATCTAGCGAGTCAGCAGCAACTGCAGGGCCACTTGCAGATGCTCTCGACAAGTCGGGAAGGGACAAACCGAGGAGGAGCCAATCGAGCGGGCACCAACCCGCGACCGAGAGGCTCGTCGATGTTGGATTCCGCGACCAACGGGCAAACGGTCGTCGCTCGCCAACTTTCCTCGGAAATCGGTCGACGCCAATCCGAAGCGTCTCAACTGCGCACTAGCGATCCCCAAGCCGCACTCGATCTCTTGCAAGAGGCCAGCGCGCTCGTTGCCAAGTCGGAACTCGACGAAAGCATGAAAAGCCAGCTGTCCCGACGAGTCGAACTAAGCATCGCCGAAGTCGAGCAATACATTAGCGATCACAGCGCAGAATTGGAACTCGACGAGGCCAATCGGGCCGTCTTGGACGACATCGAACGTCAGCGGATGGTCAAAGGACAAGTACGCGACAAAATTGCTGAACTCGTCGACCAGTACAACACCTTGCGCGACGAGCAACGCTATGCCGAGATGGAAGTGGTCGCCAAGCGCTTGTACGATATGGCTCCCGACGAGCCGGTGGCAAAGCTGACTTGGGCCAACGCAAAATTCATTCGCCGCACGATGCTCAATCGGGAAATTGCCGATATGTCGGAGGCAGGCGTCGATGGCATCTTTCGCGGAATTCGCGAAGACGCGGCCGAAGGTCTAGTCCACGGAGATTCGCCCATTAGCTACGGCTCGTGGGCCGATCTCGTCAACGGCCGACGCGGATCGAGCGACTCCAACTCTCGCATGTCGCCTCGTGAGCTAGAGATTCAACGCAAACTGCGCACGCCAGTGCTCCCTCGTTACGACGACATGCCCCTTTCCTTGGTAATCGAAGGGCTTTCGAATCTGACGGGCGTGAATATCCATCTCGACCCGCGCGGCTTGGGCCAAGAGGGAGTCCGAAGCGATACGCCGGTCACCTTGAACTTGGGCCAAGAGATTTCGCTTGAGAGTGTGCTGAATTTGATTCTCGAGCCGCTCCATTTGACCTACATGATCAAAGACGAGGTGCTCAAGGTTACGAGCGAGCAAATACGTGACGGCGATGTGATTACGAAAACTTACAATGTTGCGGATTTGGTCATCCCGATTCCCAACTTCGTCCCCAATACCAACATGGGACTGCAAGGGCTGATCAACGATGCTTACGAAACGATCGCTGGCTCCAGGCAGAACGGCGTCGGAATGCCTGGCCCGGTCTCGGTCGTCGCGGGCAACCAAAACGGTTCCCAGTTAGAAGGAAATACCTTTGCCCAGCAAGTCGGGACGCCGAACTCGGGCGGGTCAACCTCGCCGTTGGCGGGTGGTCCGGGCGGACTCGGCGGAGCGGCTTCTGCCGACTTCGACTCGCTGATCGACCTAATTGTTTCGACGGTCGAATTCGATAGCTGGATGGAAAACGGCACCGGCGAGGGCGAAATCCGACCCTTCCCAACCAACTTGAGCCTTGTGATCAGCCAAACGCAAAGCATCCACGAGAAAGTTGCCGACCTTTTGGAACAACTGCGCCGCCTGCAAGATCTGCAGGTAACCATCGAAGTCCGGTTCATTCGCTTGACCGACAGTTTCTTTGAACGGATCGGCATCGATTTCGATTTCAATATTCAAGGAGCCGACGGAAACTTCTTGACTGCGACCGCCGACTCGCTAACCAACTCGGGGTCGAGCGCCACGGTAGGCCTAAGGTCCGATGGGACGACCGGCGACGGTCTGACTGGTCTGGTCGGTTTACCAAACTTTACGGTCGATCTCGACATCCCCTTCCGCCAAGGCAGTTTTGGTTTGACGCGTCCTCAGTTTGGAACTCCTCAAGACATTGGCCAGTTCGGCTTTGCGATTTTAAGCGATATCGAGGCCTTCTTCCTTATCAACGCTTCGCAGGGCGATTCTCGTGCCAATATCCTCAACGCGCCGAAGGTTACGCTCTTCAACGGACAACAAGCAATCATTGTCGATACTTCGTTCACGCCGTTTGTTATCAGCGTGATCCCGGTGGTCGGCGAGTTTGCGGCCGCTCAGCAACCGGTGATCGTGGTTCTCTCCGAAGGCACGACGATGACCGTCCAGGCCGTCGTTTCCGACGATCGTCGGTATGTCCGGCTGACCATCGTGCCTTTCTTCAGCCAAATTGGCGAAGTGACTACTTTTACGTTTGAAGGTTCGGAAACCACTTCCGCCTCGAGCGATACTACCGACCAGGACGACGACGGCAACGACGAAACCAATAATGCGTCGAACAACGTCACCCGAAGCGGCACAACCGTCCAGTTGCCCACCTTTGAGGTAATTTCGGTCGCGACCACGGTCAGCGTCCCTGATGGCGGAACCGTGCTGCTTGGTGGTATCAAACGATTGCGAGAAGGACGTAACGAATTTGGTGTGCCGCTGCTGGGCAAGGTTCCTTACATCGATCGACTTTTTCGTAACGTGGGCATCGGCCGCGAGACCGACAGTCTCATGATGATGGTGACTCCTCACATCATCATTCAAGAGGAAGAAGAAGAGCGACTCGGCATCGTTCCGGAGTAGCCGCCTGAGTGGGAGTCAAACTATGAACGGTCGTTGGTTCCTTGTTGCCGCGGCGATACTCGCAGCCTCGGGAGTTGCATTGGGTGCCTACGCAGCCCACGGTCTTGCCGATCGGCTCGAGTCGCTTGGCTACGTCGAAGATGCTTCCCAGCGAATCGCCTGGTTCGAGACGGGGGTTCGATATCAACTCTACCACGCCCTCGGGCTCATTCTGGTTACCCTCTTAGCTGCGAATGGATTCGGCACTTTTCGTTTTGCCTCCCTGGCTTTTTTGGCTGGCGTAGTCCTGTTTAGCGGTTCGCTTTATGCAATGTCTTTTGCTCCCGACCAGTGGAAAAAGCTCGGTGCGATCGTCCCGCTAGGTGGCCTCTCGTTTATCCTAGGGTGGATTGCTATTGCCTACGCAGCTTGGAATACATCGGAGAACCAAAACTAATGCCTTTATCATGATCAAAAAGCCCAGGGATTTACTCCCTGGGCTTTTTGTGATTCACACTCGACTATGCCGGCTGCAAGTACTCAATCTCCTTAGCCAGCCGTTTTCTCGCGACATGCAGCCGCCGCTTGATCGTACCCACCGGTGCCTCAAAGTCGTCGCTCATCTCCAGCAGCGAACGGCCGTTGAAGTAAAACGCCATCAACGTGCTACGATCCAAGCTCGCCAATCGGTCCAGCCCTTCGTGCAACTGAGATTTCCGCTCCTTGGCCAACAGCGATTCCAAAGGCGCTGGGTGGCGGGCATCGGCACGATCGATCGTGTGTGGCTCGACCGCAATCGTCGGCGGTCGACGGGTGCACCGGTTGATCGATTGCCTTGAGGCAATCGATCGTAACCATCCTGGAAACGCTTTTGGCTCTTGCAATTGATAGAGCTTTTCGAAAGCCTTGATTAAGACTTCTTGCGTCACTTCCTGCGCCTCGGCATGATCGCGCAATCGCTGCCAGCAAACGAGATACACCATCCGTTCGAAGCGGCTAGCTAGTTCGCCAAAGGCTTTGTTCTCGCCCTGTTGGGCAGCGGCGACAAGCTCCTCGTTTGGAGCGTCTAAGTAGTTGGAACTCGATAAAATAGCAGGCATGATTTTCTCGAAAGATAGGCCGAACGGGCGGATGCCCCAATTCGACAGCAGCAAAATAACAAGGCGAGCGATGCGATTTGCGCAAAGAAAGGGGCGCAAGCGACGGGCAAAAACCGTGCTAAAAAGGGGAGGCGTTGTTAGGACCTAGAATCCCGTTTTCAGACGGAGGCGCGATGGCACGTAATAACGTGCCGACGCGTCGTCTGCTTTACCGTGGCAAAGCAGAGGGCCGGCTTCTTGCCGCACATCACAGCAAACGCATCGAGAAAATTGGCGCAGAGGGATCGCATAACTTCACCACGGACAATCAGCTGGATGCCTTGACGGACAATCGTGCTAAGAGTGGTCTGAAGATTACGCATGGTACCCTCGCTGCGCTTCGCGCTGCCAAAGAGAAAAAAACCTGTCAAAAAAATACCGCGACAAAAAACGACGCGATCCAGCACTTCCAGTCTCCCAGCCACTTAGCTTCCGGTCAAGCGAAAACTGACCATCATGGCAGGCTGGGATCGCAAGTAACGCCCCCATGACCCTGATATCGACGGATAGGTTCGCACAAATTGCCAAAACATAGACATTCCTCGCCAATCTCGACCGCATGGAGGGGGGGGGCAGCCGAAGCCTGCGGAAGGTAAATTTCCGCCTGCTGATTGCCTTATCGAGTCGCCTGCTCGGAGCTAGCGGATTTTTCTTCAATGCCCGAAGACTTCGTGTAGCTTTCAGGATCGTCCTTGAAGGCGAGCCGCTGTTCTGCTCCCGCGAACAAGAATAGCTGGCCTTGGTAGGTGACGGAGTGAAATATACTGCCGGGAACCTGCATGTTAGATTTCACGAGCGAAACAATGCAATCGCCTGCCAAGGCGGGTAGGTAGACGGTAGGGTTCTTGGTGAAGAGGGCCTTCTCGGTTTCTCCCGCGAACTGATAAACCTTGCCATCATAACTCATTTGGAGTCGAGAATCGCCTTCCTCCCAGGTGCCGTTGTCTCGAATTGAAACCGGGCAATAACCGGCCAGAGCAACTTTTGCGCCTGCGAGCCTACGCCCTGGGCTAGCGACGGTTTCTTTTCCTCCCTTACTGGAACTGCCTGCAGACATTTTCTTATCGCGAATTTTTGCCGACGTCATTTCCTGGCTGCTGGCCAGATCGTTTGAGGCAACGACTATTTCGGCACCATAACGTTCTAGGTCTGCGAGAAACTGCGTCTGCTGCTGAGTACCCAAAAAGAGGTAGCGCAGACCTCCAACTGTGACGACGGTTTCGGGCAAACCTTGGACCCTCTGTTGTCGGTCGATTTTGCTAACAACACAGTTGCCTTGGTGAGCAAGATCAGCATCAACAAAACGCATGGGATTTTCCCGAAACCGTTCTCGTTGCTCGGATCCGGCAAAGAAAAAGAGGCGCTGCCCGTGCTGCAAGCCGTAGTGGAGATCACCGACAGCCCGGTCGCCCGTCTCGGCAAAGGTCACGAGGCAATCGCCGCCCAAAGCTGGCGCGTAGCGCTGCGGGGCAGCAGCGAAAATTGCGCGCTGGCGAGCGTCGGAAAACCGATACAGTTGCCCATCGAATAGCGCCTGGTGCTCGTCCTTGCCGGCAACCCATTGTTGATGATCGCGGAGGTCAATCGCCGAGAAGCCGAGGAGAGCCAGTGGGTAACGAGCTTTCTGACTTGTTGCCGGCAGAAACGGACTGGCCTCGACCAGATTGGGCTCGGCATAAATGCGAAGTCCCCCGGCTGGAGGATTCTCCGATCGTCGCATCGGTGCGGAACGTCGCCCACTTTCAGCGTATGCTGAGGTCGAAGGGGCCCAGGAATTCGCGCAGGCGAGCATCGAGGCTAGCCAAAAAAATCGGTGCCAATGCGATGAAGGGACCATAGTGCAAGACGGTGCTTCGAGGATGCTAGGAGTCCAGGAAAGAATAGCGACTCCGCCTTGTAGCGCCGACAGCGATGGCTCGGATGAAAACGGGACTGCTAGCACAAGGAGGCTGAGAAAAGAGCCCGAAGAGACCTCGCTAGATAAAGATGTGCGGCCGGCGGCACAGCCACATGGCTATGCGGACCATGGACTGGGTTGGGGTTTGGGGGTCACCGCCAGCCACACAATCTAGATTTGGTTTGCCGATGCGTAGCAGTGTCTCACGTCGTAATGTCATGGTAGGCCGAAGCCAGGGTGCCCGTCTGTGAGATGCTTCACATAGCCAGAATTAGGCAAGTCTCAGCTCTTAACCAAGCTGCGAGGCAAGGACTTTGACACCGCTTAATTTGTGAGCCGCAAGGCGCTAGCCTCGGGTTGCGAAGCGTAGCAGTATGCCCCCAGACCCGACGCTAGCGCGTTGCGGCTCACATCCATAACCCCATTTTTAGACATGACCAAGCACTAGTTTCCTCCGGTGAGCCAAATGCCACTCCATCCCGAGGGCAAGCAGACAGGGGGCGAACTCCACCCAGGGCACGATGAAGAAAAAAAAGAATTCTCCGTTGTAGCTCGTGCCTAGCAGGGGAGGCTCTGGATAGTGGGCTGTGAGCCAAAACCGCAGGTAATACAACAACGAGCAGGCCCCCACAACATGCCAAGTGCCGTAGCGAGCGAAAGGCAACAGGGGAACCACCCAACACCAATACCACGGGTTCTGCGTGGGACAAGTGAACCAGAACCAAGCGAGCGTGAGCATCGCAGCTCGGCACCACTCTTGGGGGTCTTGCTCTCCGGCTGCTCGCCAAGCAAGCCAGCAGGCAAGGAGGCCGAAGACTCCGCCGGTGAGGGCTCGGGCGAGCAAAAACGACCAATCTGCCACGCCTTGCGACCACACATCGGGAACAAAAACAAACCATGGCCTTGCATGGGGATCGACATCTGCCTGCGGGCGAAGATTTTCCAGCACCACCATGAAAATCAGATCATTCATCTCCCAGCGTTTGAAGAACTCTTTCAAGCCGGCGTTTGGGCTCGCAGTGTTTGGTGCCGGTTGGTTGGGCACAGGAAGATTCGGAACCGCCGAAATCTGGGGCGCCACTTGAACGTCGGATTGCTGACTCCTATTCGAGAGAATCAAAGGGGTGAGGGTTCCCAAAGTAACGATCGCCGTCGCCGTCAGCCCGGCAGCCGTTGTAGATCCACCGCATCGCCGCCACCAAAGGGCAGTGAACCACGGCAAAAGAATCACCGGATAGAGCTTGGCCCCGATCGCGAGTCCGAGAACTGACCCCGTGAGCGCAGGGCTCGATAGGGGCCTTGCTGTGCCTCGCCGTTCGACGGCAAGGCAGCCTCTCACCAGAAGCCAAATGGCGAGGCTCGTAAAAAAAATAGCAATCGAGTCAAGGTGTCCTCCGTTGGCAATCTCCTTAAGAATCAGAGGGCACCATCCGTAAGCAAGACTCCATCCGAGATGAAGGCCCGTCTCTTGAAGCAAAGCGATGACTACGAACAGAGTAGCCATGTCAAACAGCAGCAGCACCAGCTTCATGATCACCATACGGGCGTGATTCGACGCCCCCTTGGGCGTGGCTTGGGCCGACAGGGCGAAAACGGCCTGGCTTACCAAGGGATAAGGCGTCGCCAAGCTGCCGTAGTGAATCCGCCCAAGGCTGTAGGCGAGTGAATCGCTGCGCGACTGCAACTCGATTAGTCGGCGGAGATCTTCGTCCGAATCATCAGCCAACGCATAGGAGGCATCAAGCACCTGCTGGGGCGGATAACGATAGGGGCTAATCCCTTCGGCAAAGACGGCCCCGTCCCAAATGTAACGATAGATGTCAATCTCGTGCATCGGAACCGACGGCAACAGGATCAAGCGAAACAAACAGGCTCCGCCAATGATTCCCGCAAGCAGATGCCTACTTGGAGACGATCGGACGGCTAATGCCAAGGCTCCCCAGTAGCAAAGAAATTCCAACCCAAAAAGAAACAGCATCCACAGCGTGGGCCTATCGCTGTTTGGCACGTCCTCAGTAAATTGCCAACTTAACCAGGTAAGCAAGACATAGCCGACCGCGCTGACAGCTCCCAGCCAACGAAATGCAGAATTCGGAATGCGGATAGCGGAATGCACGGCTCAAGCCCCTGGCTCTGGACTCTTGCCTCTGGACTCAGAACTCAGGCCATATTTGGCAATGGTGTAGAGGATCTTTGAACCTGCCAAAATCGTACCGCGCACCGTTCCGCTAATTTTGCTCGTCCCAACGCGCCTCCGGTAGCGGACGGGTACCTCAAGAGTACGTAGCCTTGCCTTGGTAGCCTTGATTTGCATCTCGATCGTCCAACCGAAATTGGTATCCGACATTTCTAGCCGGCAGAGCTCTACGTAACTGATCGCACGAAACGGCCCCAAGTCGGTGTAGTGGGCTCCAAAAAACAGACGCATGAGCCAGCAAGCCAGCCGATTGCCATAGAGACTCTGCGGCGGCATCGCCCCAGGCTCGCGCTCGCCTACGATTCTCGAACCCAAAACAAACTCAGCCCGACCTTCAAAAATTGGTGCTACGAGTTCGGGAAGTTGCTCTGGATGATCACTGTAGTCGGCATCAAGAAACACGATCACCCGAGGTGCCGGCTTGCCGCGACCAATCCGTCGTTCTACTTCCGCGAGTCCTGCCAGACAGGCCGATCCATAGCCTCTCTGAGGCTGATCGACTACGATCGCTCCGGCTTCCAACGCGACCTCAGCCGTACGATCGGTCGATCCATTGTCAGCAACAATCACGCTTCCCACCTGCGGCAAATCCCGCAACACCAAGGGCAACGCATCTTGCTCGTTCAGGGCAGGAATCACGACCGTAACTTCAGCGAATTCGGAACGATCTTGATGGTTTTTGCTCCGCATTCCGCAATCCGAATTCCGTATTTACTTTTGCGATTGGTCGTTGAGTTTCCAGTCGTAGGATAAATAACTTACGGTCGCTTGGCCGCTACTAGCCAACGTTTGGGCTGCTTGATCGGGCAGGTAAGGCGCGATCGTGCGGAGTTGGGCCGCTCGATTCGCACCAAAGTCCTCCGCAAACCATTTGAGAATTGGCGAAACTTCGACACGCTGCTTGGCAACATCGTAACGAAATTTTTCTCGATCGGCAAAGAAGCGTTTGGTGTTGGATGTAAGTTGGCTTTCGAGGTTCTCAGCCGAGTAAGCTTCGTTGAGAAGCGGGGGACAACCGATCGAGGCACAGACGATCGCGAAATGGATGCGCGGCTCGTTCATCTTCCGCAACACTTCGTGTTCCATCTGGTTAAGCGAATAGGTCCGATTGCCTACGTGTAAAAGCAAATCATCCCAGATATTGTAGCCGAAGAGCTTGGCCGTGTGGTTGCGGATACTGGTGGTCGGATACTCTCGCAGAATCCCTTGGATCGTCACCCCATTGTAGGCGTTGATCCAAAAAGCTAGCTTCGCCGTCGATGCCGCCGGTCGAAGAGGATTGCCTCGCGAAAGGTGGGACAAGTAGTGGTCGAGAGACTGCCGATCTTGCTTCGACTGGTGCCAAGCCTGATAGTTGACATACCCCCGGGAATCGCAGTACTTGCCCAGGAGGAGGTCCCAAGCAGCGTGATCAATCTGATCGAGGGAAACCTGCTGCGCGGCAGGCACCGAGATTCCCACCGTTGCAGCACCTCCTGCCCAGCCGATCGAGCAAGGAAGTGAACCCGAGACGACCATTGCGAGCATCAAAAAATATCGACTCATCATTAACTCCGCTCGAATTATGAGCCTATTCCCGGACCCTCATGGAGGTATCCAGCGACCGAGAAACCTTGAACAACCAAACGGTTTTGGGACGTGCAGTAAACCCTGGCGACAGTATGGTCACAGCAGCTCGCACTGTCTGTGCGATTTGTTACCAGTCGCTCAGCCAGTTTGACGAGTATTTTCCTTGAAGAACCGACGTCCTGGTGAGGAGCCCAAATCCTCCGAGTCCCCCAGTTTGGAGAAAGTCGCCTACTTTGTCATGACCAAAAATTGGGGTGCGAGACGCCAGAAGTTGTTTCGTGGTAAGTCCTTCTGACGTCTCGCATCCCAATCTAAGAGTTGTCATAGCACTCGTTTTTTGCGGGAAAGGCAAGTTTCCAGTCATTTCAGGATCGACTTTGGAAATTGCTATTGTGGGGAATAGCGGACTGCGAGTTGACTTTCATGCAGAATTCCGCTACCCTACAGACTACAGTTTGGCTGTTCTTCCCTCGGGAAAACAGCCAGTTATTGGGCTGTATAACCTTTAGCTGGGTAAGCCAGTTAGCTGGGTAGCCTGTTTTGGCTGCGTGTATGGGCCCGCAAGTTAGTAAGTTCTAGTTTTTGGAGATTGGCAAAATGCCAGAAGGTACAATTAAGAAGCTGACGGACAAAGGTTTTGGTTTTATTGAGGGTGATCGAGGAGATATCTTCTTCCACCACTCGGCACTGGAAGGCGTCAGCTACGACAGCCTCCAAGAAGGTCAGCGTGTCGAGTATCAAGAAGGTCGCGGACCCAAGGGGCCTTGCGCCGAGAATGTTACGGTGGTCGCCTAAGTAGCGACACTCCGGTAAGACTGATATCTATTCAAGACAGAATGAATTCAGCCGAACGCACGAAAAGGGCCTCGCCATGTTCTCACATGGCGGGGCCCTTTATTTTGGGGTGTCGGGGTTTTTTGTTGACGGGCGTTTTTAGGTGACGGGGCTGGGCCTTTGGAAAGGCCCAGGGATTGCGATCCCCCGGCTTTGCACCGTCTCGCCATGTTGAAAGTTAATCTAGAAGAATCGCCAATCGATCTCTTCGCCCAGGGCCGCGGTCAACGCTTCTTCCGAGACGTTTTCATCGCTACTAGGTCGCTCCAAAGGGATATCGAACGGCCTCTGCCGGCGGGCAAACAGGCGATCCAGCACCCGATCTTGCACTTCACGGCCTAGCTCTTCCACGTCGACTGAGCGACCAACCCGGATCTCGCTCAGTGGAGTCTCAAATCGTGGTAGGGCGTGTCGCCTTTCTAATCGCATTAAACCGAAGTCTTCTACCGAGCTCATTTGTCTTGCCAAGGAAGCCAGGGCTGCTTGCCGCGCACCGTTCTGGCTATTATCGCCAGCAAGGCTGCCCGATCTCGACAAAGGCCCGCGAGTCGGTACGGCCGAGCTAGGAGCGATAGCCACCTCGACACTCGAAAGCTCGACACCCGGAAAAGTGGCCGGCGCCGCAGCAGTCGAGCTCCGTGATGCAAGCACGTTTGATGACGACGGCTCTGCTTGGGTAGCAACAGACGCTTGGATAGCAACAGATGCTTGTGCAGCAAGAGGCGCGGACTCCGACTCCCCAGAACCGCTGGCGGTCGCTGCAAGGGGGGCACTACTTGCAGCAGCGATTTCGGTTGCATCGCCAAAATTACTTGACCAGATGGAAAGGTCGGCAGCGTCCACGCTATTACTGGCGTTGCCATCTCCATCGCTCAGCAACGGCGAGGTGCTTCCCACCCCTCTTTGCCAAGCGAGGAAATCGAATCCATCGGTATCACCGTCTTCATCAAAATCGCCGGTCTCGGAAGCACTTGTCTCGGGAGCACTGGCGGCGAGGGCACCCCCGCTGCCAAATCCCGCACTCCAGTCCGCTAAGTCCGCCCCGTTAACCACGTTGTCGCCGTTGGAATCTCCATCGGAAGCGAGTACGGCAGGTCCGCTTGCCCCGTAACCGCGTTGCCACGCCAGGAAGTCGAACCCGTCGACATCGCCATCGTTGTCGAAGTCGGGGCCATTAATCACCACAATAGCCGGTGAGACTCTCTCGAGCTTGTAGTCCTCAACCTCACCGATAAGAGCGGCACCTGTGACCGAATCGATGCCGTACTCTCCGTAGCGGAATCGAGCGAAAATATCACCGGTGGTAAGCGTCGCAGGAATATCAAAGAAAATCTCGTTAGCCCCTGGATCCAGGGCTGCATTCGTAATAATTCGCTCGCCAACGTCATCAAAATCGTTGTCCCCATTGAAATCAACCCAACCTTGCAGAAACCCCCCGTAGATGCTTGCCGTAGCAACGAGCCGGCCCATGGCACCTTCTACAAGTTCGTCGACTACGATCCCGTCTTCATCGCTGAAGTTGTCGTTGTCGTCGCCAACGGCATCAGGAGATGTCAGCCCATTGAGCTCCGCATCAACGTTCGCCCCGAGGATGTAGACCCCTGCCGCATGACGGGCCCCGTCTTCAGCAAAGAGAGTCACGCCATAACTGGCCGGCAAATCGCCGAAGTCCAACGTCGCCGTCGTCGTGCTACCACCACTGCCGAAAAGGCCGAACAGGATATTCGAAACCGTACCCCCGCCCGCCAAGCTCACCACCTGGGACCCATTTCCTAGAGGGAATGTCTGGACGAACGATGTCCCCGTCGTCTCGATCCGCACCACTTGGCTACCAGGAGCGATGCCCTCAAAAATGAACGCTCCGTTCACGTTGGTCGACGTGATCTGTTCTCCAAGCTCAAATGAGCCGCTGCCGTTCGAGTCGATAAACACATCGACACCCGGCTGCCCTGCCTCGTTTGCTTGCTGCACTCCGTCGCTGCTCGTATCGGTAAAGACCACGCCAAGCAAGTAACCATCTTGGCTGGTCCCGTTTCCAGGGCCTTCCCCTACAGGCGGAGTGATTGCGAAGTCGGTTCCTGTTGAAATGGAATCTCCCAGGCCAACAAAAAAGGGCCTAAATCCTTCCGACGGATCGCTTAACGACCAGTTGGGCGGCGCGATAACTCCGACGTTGACGACGGTCGAAGCAAGACTCGCATCGAGAGGAATCGTCAACGAATACTCGCCGTTGCTATTCGTGGCAACGACAATCTCGCCGGCATCAAATTGCCCGTTACGGTTGACATCGCCAAAGACGCTAACGTCTGGCACGTTGACATCCCCGGCGTTGAAAATGCCATCGCCGTTGATATCGGCAAACACGACGCCGCTGAAGTTGACTTCCGGAGTCACCACGGGGCCCGGATCGAGCAGGAAGTTGAGGTTTTTGATGCCGTCCACGATCGCAGTGCCTGAGAACGAAAGCGGTGTGCCATCCAGTTGGAGTGGCACTTCCAAATTGGGATCGTAGTCCCAGACTTTGAAGAAGTCGGCCGAGATGGTCCACTCGTCCTTGTAATCTTGAAGGAACCCTGAGGGGGTAAACGAATCGTCCAGCGCCGTGCGTTCCAAGGGATCGACGATGGAAATGATGTAGTCGTCGGGGACCAGATCAAAGTAGTAATTGCCATCGGCTCCGGTGACAAACTGGTCGACAAGCACCCCATCGCTAGCCCGTCGTGCCTCGACGGTGATGTTGGCGCCCATCGACTCGTGGCCGAGGTCGATCGTGTTGAATACTTCGCCAAAGCGCAAGGTGCCATCCGAGTCGGTATTAAACTGATTGACTCGACTGTAGTTGAATGCATCGTCCCGATTGTCGTCGACGCCAATCAGACCTTTGACACGCTGCGTGTTGGCACCAATCGGGCTGCCGTGCCAGACAACTTCAATACCGGTGATCTGGAATTCGGTGTTGGAATAGTTTTCGAAGTGCAGTTGCCATCCTCGACCCAAGTTTCCACCCGCAACAGGTTCCGCAGTCGTCGGGTCGAAGATGAGACTATCGTCCGAGCGTTCGCCCCAATTGCGGTTTGTTGAGAAAGTGGCGACCAGCGGATTATCGGGATCGGTATCTACCGAAACAAGAGCTCCACTCTCTCGATAGGACTGCGGCTCGAAATTGGGAAAAGTGATTGGAAAAACGGAGTCGTCTCCAGTTGCGCCTTCGAAGAAGAAATCGTTCAACTCGCTAAACGTACCATCAGGCGAGACGAGCAAGACTCTCACATTCTCAAGAAACTGGTCGTCTGCGCCACCGCCGCCGAGGCTAATTTTCACTTCTACCGTTTCCACGGACATCGAGCTATTAACCCCTTCGGGGACCGACAACTCCACAAAACTGCCACGTGTTTCTTCATTATCAAAATCAACGAATGGATCGTCGGGGTTGAAATATTCGTTCCAGAATTCGATGAAACCGCTACTTCCTCCAAAGCCGCCTGGCACGGTTTGGAAACCGGCATCCTCATTGGCGACCTCCTGGGCAGGCAAGTTGAAGAAGAATCCGCCCGAAGGAGCGATGAAACTGGTGAAGGTCAGCTCGTCGGGCAGTTCTTGGTTTTTCGTGCTCCACTGCTGGGCCATCTGCACCGCGAGTTCTGCATCGACCACCCCTTGGGCATAGCCGATTTCCTCGCCGTTCACGCCTCGGCCTTGGCTCACCGTATACCCTGCCCCATTGGTCAAGACCTGCGGCGTGGGTGCATAGAAGCGTCCACCACGTATGTTGAATAACGTGGGGTCAAGCGTAGGCCTCAGAGTTTGGTCAAACGGATTGATCAAAGGATCAAACAGATCGGGATCTCGGAAAATCGGTAGTTGATTGATAATCCAGGTATTTTGTGTCGCCCCCGTGGCTACCGTACTTGGAACCTCGAATTTTGCATTTTGTCGCGCCGAGCGGAGGAGGATTTCTTGCACATCTCGCCAACCAAGGTTCGGATTGGCCTCGAGCATCAGCGCAATCACCCCGCTCACCAAGGGTGCCGCTGCCGAAGTGCCGCCAAAGCGAGACTGGTAGTCGATGTCTTCCAAGAAATCGCGGTCGAATTCCTGCCCCGTAATGGGGTCAGGCGAAAAGTTGCGTCCCGCTTCCCCGGTCAAATCGGTGGTGAAAATGCCACTGCCCAAACCCGTATCGCCAGCAATGTTCAGCCTGACATTTGAGCCTGTCGGAGCGGCAACTAACACATTGGCACCCGTTTCGGCAAAACCGGTAACCGTTCCGTCGTCGTTGTTGTAAAACCCGTTTTCGTCGACGCCCGTGACGCCAATGGTATAGCGTGAACTAACCCATCCGTTGTAAGTCGCGCTGTCCAAGGCACCGATCGTTTCGAAACCAAAATCAAAAGGCGTGCCGGCATCGTTCCCAGCAGAAAATACGTGAATCACTCCCAATCCATCACGGCCGAAAATAATGGAATCGCGAATCGCGAGGAGTTCGGCGGCGGTCGGGCCGGCAATGCCTCTGGTTACGGCTGGCCCCCAACTGTTATTCGTGATGTCGATTTGATCGGTTTCGTACCGAAAGGCGTTCACCAGGGCATTGGGATCCCCATTCGACGCTCCTTCGGGAAGGAAATACTGGATCGGTACCAGTGTTGCTCCTGGTGCTACTCCCGAACCGCCAAGACCGTTGTTCGCAACCGCACTGATAAGTCCGGCTACCCCTGTGCCATGGGACCCAGCCTGGATTGCCCCTGGTCCTGTGCCACCTGTAAATGTGTTCAAACCCAACGTATCAGAAACATTCGCAGCCAAATCGGGATGGTCGACCTGGAATGCCTCGTCGATAACAGCCACGACAACACCGGCCCCGGTAAGGTTTGTGTTGGCGAATACGGGTGCCACGTTAATATCTTCGCCGGCAACTGCAAAGATATCCTGGAAGTCAGGATTGCTCACTTCCTGACCCACGTTAATCAAATTCCATTGAAGCCCTGTGAAAGGATCCGTAGGCAGAGAGTAGGCAACGGTTTGACTTTGGCTAGCACTTCCAAGTAGCGATTGCCAATACAACTCGTTCAGCAGAATCTGTACCTGTCCTTCTTGCGTGGCGCTCGAGTAGGACTGCACCTGATACTGGATATCCTCGGAGACTGCGCCCTGAATCGCCGCCAGCGGCGAATTGGCGGACATCACGCGCCGGTCTTCGAGAGTCTCGAAGCCTAGCTGACGCTTGCGTTGACGCCGGCTGACGCCTCGAGGTCTACGTGACTTGGTCGAGCCGGGTTGGCTTGAAGTTGTGCTGCGCTGAAAAAATACCATTTCTCTCTAGTTCCCATTTTAAGGATTCCGATCGGGTCCTCCGGTCGAGCAATCCTCTGGTTCGATCTGTCTACGCTTCCTGTCTCAACCCGTTGGCACCTACACAAGGCGCAGCGGGCAACTCCAAACGAGGAGTTTTGTTATGTAGGGTCTGTGGAAGCGTGCTTCCTGTTCCGGTCCAGTCATGCAACGCTAGTGATTACCACGCCTCTGAGTGGCAGCACCCAGTTGGGCACGCTAGCATCAACCCGAGCGGGCGACTGGCTCGCAACGGCACCAGTCGTGCCGCACTCCGTCCACTCAGCCCCTCATAGTAGTTAGGATTGACGCAAACGTCAAACTTTTGGTGATAGCTAAATCTCATATAAAGTCAGTCGAGGGCCGTAATTTTCAGCTTTTCATCCTATCCACAGCGGTTTCTCGAAGTGACGCTGAAGGCCGAGATATCTGAGTGAGAAAGGCTGAATTGAGGCTCTGGGAGCCAAGTGCGTCTTCATGTGGTGAGCCGTAACGCGCTAGCGTCGGGCCATAGGAGGCATACCGCTACTGCTCCGCAACCCGACGCTAGCGCGTTGCGGCTCACTCCTTCACACTAGGAAGTCTACGCAGAATCTTCTCGATGTGCCGGAAACTTTGGTTGTTCCGTTACTACGGGTCCGATAACCCTTTCTGAGCGATTAGCTGTTAGCGGTTAGCCCGTTAATTGCTGATAGCTAAACGCTAATAGTTAAACGAGGGGGATTTTCGATGAAGTTGCCAATTGCTAGCCGCCTGCCTGCCATCGTGCTTTGCCTTTCATTAATTGCCACAGCGCTAGTTACTACGGCAAAGGGGCAGGGGGGTGGGTATGTCGCGCCCCGATTCATGTCTGGCACCAGCAACCCACCACTGGCTCTGCAGCAGGCCGCGCCGTTGGCAGGAGGTCCTGCCGCGGCCGGGGGCGGCCAGTTTATGGACGTGCAAGGCAATTCGATCGTCTTGCCCGCAAGTTATTGCCCTCCTGGGCCAGGCGGTGGCTATGGTCCGGGCGGTCCAGGTGGCGGTGGCTATGGCGACCCGATGGCCGTTGACTTCGGTGGCTACGGGTCCGATCAGTCTGGCCCTCATTATTTCGACGTAGCTTTGGACACTGTGTTTCTTCAACGGGATTCTTTCGAGGGTGCCGGTCCTACGATCTCGGCTGGTGCCTCGGCGAACATCGACCAAGGAAACCGTTTGAATGTCTTGTCGGGAAGAGAAGAGTACGAGCCCGGCTGGCGGATTGCTGCGAGATACGACCTAGGCCCACTCTCGGTGATTGAGGGAACCTACATGGGCGTCTATGACATGGGGTTCAATGGTTCTATCACCTCAGAACAAGCCAGCGTGGCCGTTGGCCTTCCTCCTCTGGCAAATTTCTTGTTCACTGCCCCCACGTTTGGCATCCCCGTTCCTATTGCCACATTGGACGCTGCTAGTCTGTACACCATCAATTACGAATCGGACTTGCAAAGCACCGAAATCAGCTACCGCCGTTATTGGATGGGCTACAATTCGCGTGTCACCGGTACTTTTTTGTTGGGTGCTCGCTATCTTCGGATGACCGAGGGTTTTGCTTTCAATACGGTCACGGGGCTAGGCAATGCGGCACTGAATTCCAGTAGCGAAAACGATCTTGTCGGTTTTCAATTTGGCGGGGACGGCTGGCTCACCTTGCGGCAAGGCCTGCGGATTGGTACCGAAATGAAAGCTGGCGTTTACAACAATCGGTTTAAGCTAAGAAACACGGGCGTTTTCGCGCAAGTCAGTAACTCTCCTGCCGACTTTGATGTCGAGTCAGAGGGCAATCAGGTTGCCTTCGCTGCCGAAGGGGGAGTCACTATGGTTGCCGATATTCTTCCGAGTTGGTCAATCCGCGGCGGATATCAGGTGATGTATCTCAGCAGTCTGGCAGCAATTGACGCAGCCAACCCGCTCGGCGTGAGCACGCGGACCCAAGCAGACGCTTTGTACCACGGCTTTCACGGCGGGCTGGAATACGTTTGGTAGGTGGCAAGCGTTTTGGACGCGTGTTTTGTGACTAAAGGACGAAACGGGCCTTTCTATTGGGTTGTTTTCTCTACGACCACCGTGCTTGGGCGTGTTTGGCGGCAAGAGTTTTGGCACGAAAACGTGAACGCGCGTTGCGCGGACATAAGGGGTGGGCGTCTAGGGTCTAGTGCTTTGTCACTGCTAATGGGATTATGGATGTGAGCCGCAATGCGCTAGCGTCGGGCCTAGGGGCATACCGTTGCGCTCCGCAACCCGCGGCTAGCGCCGTGCGGCTCACGAAATACCTCGCGTTGATTATTGCGCATCGGGTTTGCAAAAGCGAGCGTTTTTTTTGGCCACTCTGCGGTTCTACAGCGCACGGCCAGTGAAGGGATTGAGCCGCTCGAGAGGCTCTCTTTTTCGTGTTTTGCCCAGGTGAGCCGTTTATGGTATTCGGGCTCGGGGACGAGCCGGCTCGCTGCTAGCTACTTGTTCGCGTCTCTATGCGAGCTGCCGTTGACCGGGAGGCCCTATCCACTAAAATCTACCTCTCTTAACTTCCATCGCCCCGAGTGCGCGCAGAGTGACATGGCCACGGTAATGACTGACCAAGCTGAGACATCCACCGACGATTCGAGGTCTCCGCTGGAGCAGGCACGCCGGGAGAAAATGGCTCGGCTCATCGAGCTTGGGGTCGACCCTTGGGGCGGCCGGTTTGACGATCGTGCGATGATCGGCGATATCCGGGCCCGGGCCGCCGAAATCGTCTATCGTACCGAAGATGGCACCGAACATTCGCTCCCGGATTTTGAGAATGTTGCCGAAGATTTTAATTTTCGGCAGTGGAAAGCAGACCTTGGCAAAGGCCAAATGGCTGGGCCGCAGGTCCGCGCCGCAGGCCGAATCGTGTTGCATCGCAACAAAGGCAAGCTGCATTTTGTCGACATTCGCGACATGACCGGCGATTTGCAGTTGATGATCGGCCAAAAGCAAGTGGGCGACGATTGGGCGATTGTCGAGCAGCTCGACTTGGGCGACATCATTGGCGTCGACGGCATGCTCGGCCGAAGCAATACGGGCGAGCTCTCGATCTTTGCCGAGCGGATTCACTTCCTTACCAAATCGATCGAAACGCCACCGGACAAACACAGCGGGTTGCAAGATCCTGAGCTACGTCAGCGAAGGCGGTATCTCGATTTGATTCATACCGAGGGAATGTTGCCACGGTTTTTGGATCGAACAAAGATCGTCCGCTCGATTCGCGAGACGCTCAACGAACAGCAGTTTGTCGAAGTCGAAGGGCCGACGCTCCATTCGATTGCTGGCGGTGCCGCGGCGCGACCGTTCCTGACCCACCACAACGCGCTCGACATCGATCTCACGCTGCGAATCGCCCTCGAGCTGCATCTGAAGCGGCTGATGGTTGGCGGCATCGAACGTGTCTACGAGATGGGCCGCGTTTACCGCAACGAAGGCATCGATCAAAGTCACAATCCCGAATTCACGATGCTCGAAGTCTATCAGGCCTACGGCGATTATTGTTCGATGATGGATCTTACCGAGAAGTGCATCTGCGGAGCGATCGAGGCCTTGCGAGGCGCGGGCTGCGACTACCAACTCTCTTGGGCCGACAAAACGATCGACTTTACGCCGCCATTCGAGCGCCGGACTTATGACGAGCTTTTCAGCGAACACGCGGGCGTCGATCCGAGCGACGAAGCAGCGGTTGCCAAGTTGGCAGAATCGTTGCACATCGAAACCAAAGGGCGGCATCCCGATGTCATCAAAAATGATGTCTTCGAGGCGAAGGTCGAGGACGCTCTGGTCGGCCCGATCTTTGTGATCGACTACCCCAGCAGCATTTGCCCGTTGACCAAACGCAAGCGCGACAACCTGGCAATCGCCGAGCGGTTCGAGCTCTTTGTGCATGGCATGGAAGTGGCGAACGCCTATACCGAGCTGAACGACCCCGATTTGCAAGAAGAGCTCTTTCGCACGCAATTGGCCGGGATGAACGAAGAAGATTCGATGGCGAAGATGGATACCGATTTCATCCGAGCGTTGCGCTATGGCATGCCGCCCGCGGGCGGGTTGGGCATTGGGATCGACCGGCTGGTGATGCTGTTAACCGACACGCAATCGATCCGCGATGTCATTTTGTTTCCGCTGTTACGACCAGAAAAGAATGTTTGATGTGAGATGTTTGATTGTTGATGTGAAATTTCTGACATCAACAATCAAACATCCGACATCAAACATTGATACATCCCAAGGACGGGTTTATGTACAAGCTGCTTCTTTGCTGGCGTTATCTGCGTACGCGTTACATCGCGCTCGTTTGCATCGTGAGTGTCTCGCTCGGCGTGGCCACGATGATTGTGGTCAACAGCGTGATGGCCGGCTTTACGACCGAGATGCAAGCGCGGCTCAACGGCATGTTGGGGGATTTGATTTTCGAGTGTCGTAGTTTGGACGGGGTGCCTGACGCCAAGCTTCACATGGCCAAGATTCGTGAGACGACCGGCGACGCGATCGTTGGCATGTCGCCTACCGTTTCGGTTCCGGGGCTGATGTACATCGAGGTGATGGGCCCCGACCGTGATTCGCAAGCCATGACCAAGCCGATCACTTTGGTTGGCATCGACGAAACGACGTATGCCGACGTCAGCGATTTCGACGACTACTTGCAGCATCCGGCCAACCGGCAGCAGCTCGAGTTCAATCTGCGCAACGGTGGATACGATGTCTACGACCACCAAGCCGAGGACGACAAAAAAATCAAACCGCGAACGCAAATGGAACGGGCAGGCTGGCCTTACCGACGTTTCAAAGCTTCCGTAAAAAAACAGCGTGAACCGGTTGCGGTTTCGCAGGAGGAGCAAAAACCGACAGGCGCTCTTTCCCAAGACCCTTTTTTGGGGCAGCAGCAAGGTCGCGACTTCGATGCCGCTAAGGAACAGCACACGGGCATCGTCCTCGGAATCGGCACCTGCAGCTACCGCGGGGTCGATGGCACCGATCATTTTATTGCGTTGCCGGGCGACGATGTGCGAATTAGTTTCCCAACCGCTTCGATGCCAGTGAAGGCGATCAACGAGCATTACACCATCGTCGATGTCTATGAAAGCAAGATGAGCGAGTACGACGCGAATTTTGTGTTTGTGCCACTTCGGGCCCTGCAGGAGAGTCGAGGCTTGGTCGATCCGAGTACTGGCATCGGCAAGTTTTCGTCGATTCAGATCAAGCTGCGACCGGACGTCGATGCCAACGAAGTTCGCGATCAAATTCGCAATGCTTTTCCAGCGGCGTTGTACATGGTTAGCACCTGGCGTGACAAGCAAGGCCCGCTGTTGGCGGCGGTGCAAATGGAACGGGCGGTGCTGAACGTTTTGTTGTTCATGATCATCGCGGTCGCCGGTTTTGGAATCTTGGCGATTTTTACGATGATTGTCGTCGAGAAGACCCGCGATATTGGGATTCTCAAGTCGTTGGGAGCCTCGGGACGCGGCGTGATGGGTATTTTCCTGGGCTATGGCCTGAGCTTAGGCATCGTCGGAGCTGGTGCTGGCATGGCCTTGGGGCTACTGTTCGTAGCCTACATCAATGAGATTGCCGACGTGTTGGCCCGCCTCACCGGCCAGCCGGTGTTCGACCCGTCGGTCTACTACTTCTCAAAAATTCCAACGATCGTGAGTACGCAAACCGTGGCCTGGATCTGCCTGGGCGCGATCAGCATCGCGGTGCTCGCAAGTGTTTTACCAGCCCGCCGCGCCGCACTGCTCCACCCTGTAAAGGCATTGCAATATGAATAGTCTCACCCCAACGCTAGACCGGCCGCTTGCGGGTACGCAGCGCATCGAGCAAATGGCCACCCGCGATCTCTTCAAGAGCTACCGCAAGGGCCCGCTAGGCATTCCGGTACTGCAAGGCATCGATCTGTCGGTCACTCGGGGCGAATTTCTTTCGATCGTCGGCCAAAGCGGTTGCGGCAAAAGCACCTTGCTCCACTTGCTAGGCACACTCGATCAGCCCGACGCGGGCGAAGTGCATTTCCAAGGCAACCGCATCGACAACTTGCCCAGCACAAGCCGCGACCTTCTGCGCAACCGCCACTTCGGCATGGTCTTTCAGTTCTATCATCTGCTGCCAGAATTCACGGCACTAGAAAATGTGCTCACGCCCGCGCTGATTGCCGAGAGCACGTTTGGCTACTGGCGGAAGCGCAAGCAATACCGCCGACGGGCCGAGGAGCTGCTCGAAATGGTCGGCCTCAGTGATCGGAGGAAGCACAAACCTCGCGAAATGTCGGGCGGCGAAATGCAGCGGACGGCCATCGCTCGAGCCCTGCTGGCCGAGCCGAGCGTGCTGCTGGCCGACGAACCGACCGGCAATCTCGACCGAGCGACCGGCGAGCAGATCATGCAGGTGCTCCGTGAGTTGAACCAAGAGCAAAAGCTCACTATAGTCATGGTAACCCACGATCCGTGGATCGCCGAGCAAGCCGACCGCGAGGTCCGCTTGGTGGAAGGCCGAATTCAAACTGCGTAGCGCTGTTCTCCAATATCAAAAACTTCTTATGTCGCGACAGGTTTACATCAACGGCAAGTTCGTCCCTGCGGAGCAGGCGACCGTCAGCGTTTTCGACCATGGGTTGCTCTACGGCGATGGGGTGTTCGAAGGCCTACGCAGCTACAATTCAAAAGTTTTTCGTCTCGAGCAGCATGTTCGGCGGCTCTACGAATCGGCCGAGGCGATTCGCCTCGAAATTCCTATGTCGCAAGCTGCCATGGGCGAGGCGATCGACCTTTCGGTTCAGACCAACGGCATCGAGGATGGATACATCCGCGCCGTGGTTACCCGCGGTGCGGGTACTTTGGGGCTCGATCCGAATCGATGCCATGATCCGCAAGTAATTATCATCGCCGACGCGATTGCCCTTTACCCCGAGGAGTTGTACGAAAAAGGTTTGGAGATTATTACCTCGAGTGTGATTCGCAACCACCCGGCGGCCCTGAACCCGTGCATCAAATCGCTGAACTACTTGAACAACATTTTGGCAAAGATCGAAGGTCTCGAAGCAGGTTGCATCGAAGCGCTTATGCTGAACCACAAGGGCGAAGTCGCCGAGTGCACGGGCGACAATCTTTTTTTGGTGCGAGATGGCCAATTGCTAACTCCGCCGCTCGACGCGGGCATCTTGGGCGGCATCACTCGCGGAGCGGTCATCGAACTGGCCCGCGAGACGGGCCTCGAAGTGCTTGAAACCACGCTGTCCCAAGACGATGTCTACGCCGCCGACGAATGTTTTTTGACGGGCACCGCGGCCGAGGTGATTCCGGTCGTTAAAGTCGACGACCGGAGTATTGGTACTGGAAAACCGGGCCCGATAACGCTCGATCTGAAAGAGCGGTTTCACCGGCTGGCACGGGAGTGAGCCCAGTGACTTTGGATCAGACACTTTTCTCGTTGTTATGCTAGAGTAGAATAGCATGATGTCATTTGATATCGTTGGGGAAATCACGGAGGTCGAAACCTTCGCTGTTGGCGGGAGCATTCGAGAGTTACCCAGGCTCCGAAAAATTTACGGCCAAGGACGGTGGCGCAAACGAAAGGGTTTTACGAAAGTTCGTTTGGCATCGGACGGGAGTGTGAGAGAAGTGGAACTCCATTGGTACGAGGCGACCGGCTTGGGACGGTTTGAATTCAAAATCAAACGTTACTTGGACTAATTAATTATGACTACCCCCCGACTTTGCGTCTGTATAAAAAATTCCGAGTATGAGGCATCGCTGGAATTGCGGAAAATCTACGAAGTCGTTGACGATGAGGAAGCGCGTGTTCTCCGCCAAATTCGAGTTATCGATGAATCAGGCGAAGATTATTTGTACCCCGAGGACTTTTTTGTCCGCGTCGACTTACCTCAGTCGCTGGAGAAGCAATTGTTAGAGTCGGCTTAACTCGCGCCTCCCAACCCCTTTATTTCGATTGGCCGCGGACCACTTCTTCCTCCGCTCGGCTGGCCAAGAACGCTTCGTTGTCGACCTTCTCAAAACTGGTCAAATACCGACGGGCTTGATCGAGTCGGGCACGGTCTTCGCGAGAAAGCCGCCAAGTGAAAAGGTGCGTGGCGCGAACTTTGGTCGATTGCGAGTCGACCTTGCGATGAATTTCCACCGGCACGACGCTGTGCGTTTGTAGTGCGGCGTTGAGTTCCAGCCGTGGGCCAGGCGGGGGGTTGCCGTGCATCATCGTGTTGAGCCGCGTATACCAATCGGTGAACTCCCGATAGCGGGCTAGCATGGTGGCGTTTTCGGCGGGCACGGTTGCGACTTGGTACTGCCAATTTTCGCTTTCGAGGCTCAACATTCCCGACGCTTCGTCAAACTGTTGTTCAAACGTAGGTTCGGCCGCGAATTTCAGCAGGGGATCGTCTTGCTCCGAGGCCCAGCGGACGAGTTTTTTCATGAGGCCCGAGATGCGCTTGGTCGATACCTCGGTACGCTGCTTGGTCTTCAGGTCGAGCAAAATAAACTGACCTGGGCGCGACGAGGTGGGAGGCCGAAAAACGGTGATTTGTGTTGTTTCCCCAGAGATCGCCTGCTCAGAAAAATCGTAGACCGCGCCGGTGTCGAACAGGGTGATGTTGTGGCTTACCGACTCGATTTCGTCGCCGACATAGACATCGGTTTCAATTCGTAGTCCTTCGCCGTAAGCGAGAGGGTTGGCGGCAAAAACACTCAGCAGGGCGAAGGCCGCCACGAAAAAACGGTTGGCGGGCATGGCGAATTTTCCTGGTTGAGGCGGAGGGGACGTTGAGTAGGTTCTATGGGTTTGCAGAATACGCGGGGCACGGTTTTCTGTATACGGCGGTTGATGCTAGCTGTGTATGCGGGAGAGGAAGGAGGAGGGGGGCTGTTTGGGGATTTTTCTGTCGTGGCCGACAGCGCTAACGGTTCGTTGTCGCTTATTTTTTCGGCTTTTGCGGCATTTGGATGGGACACAATCGGTTGAAATATGAAAATTGCAGTTACCGGGTTGGGTAGCCTAATTTCAGGGAGAAAATGGGAGGTATCGCAAAATGCGATTGACCATTTTGCATTACAAACGCATAATGGAATCATGCCAACCGTAACCTTTACTGAAGACTCTGCCTCGGCCCTGGCGAAGCTGCCCAAGCCAATCAAAGCTCGCGTTGCCGAGATGATCGTTCGCTTGGCAAAGTGGCCAGAGATTAGCGGAGCCAAAGCACTTTCAGGAAAACTTGCCGGACACTATCGTTTGCGGACGGGCGACTACCGATTGCAATTTCGCATCGAAGACGATTCGGTCATCATTGAACAAGTTGGTCATCGCGATGGTTTTTACGAAGGATAAATTTCATGCCGGTTACAGCTCAACACCTAGATATCGATGGAAAGCACTACGTGCTTTTGCCGGAGGCCGATTATGAGTTGCTTTGCGGCCGTGCGGGCGAGGCGATTGCGCTCGACGAAAGCGACCTGCCAGCGCTTCCCAAACCCGATAAGAAAGGCCGCTTTCCTGCCCTTGAGTATACTCGCATTGCACTTGCTCGAGACATCATCCGCGACCGCAAGGCGGCCCGACTTACCCAGACCAAACTGGCGGAGCTAGCCGGCATTCGCCAAGAGACCCTCTCGCGAATCGAATCAGGAAAGCACAAGGCGTCGGTCAAGACGATTGAAAAGATCGACCAGATATTGCGAAAGAAACTTCGCGGTAAGAAAGGCAAGTGATAGTCAAACTGCGGATGCCGGACGGAAGTGGAATAATCCTCTCAAAAGAAAACTTCTCCTGTCCTACAAGACTCTCCTTCGGCGATTTGACGCGATTGTTTTCGCACCGTGTGCTGCGTGGCAGCACGGCTGACCTCACCCCTCGACGCGCCAATCGTCCAAATGAATTTCCACCGAGACGCGGCCGCGGTAGCGGTTGATTACGGGGCGGAAGGCGATCGAGAGGGGCCCGTCGATGCTTGCAAGCTCTTCTTCCCAGTCGCCGCCGCCGAAAGCGACGGCTCGCATTTTTACGCCGTGCTGATCAAAGGTCATCGAGAGGTGGTGGCCGGTGGCGCCCATGCGTTTGGGCTTGCCGGAGAGTCGGACTTCGCTGGCGCAGAGCACGGGGCGCGAGTTGCCGTTTCCAAATGGAGCCAAGCGATCGATCTGTTCGACCGTTTGTCGGGTTAACATTTGTAGCGATGCCTCGGCGTCGATGCGCAGTTCGGCCCCGGCGTCGTTGGGGTCGATTTTCTCTCGGGCGACTTGGCAAAAGGCATCGCGGAATGCGTCGAGGTTGGCTGATTTGATTCTTAGGCCGGCTGCTGCGGCGTGGCCGCCATGGCTTTCTAGCAGATGGCCGCACTCGGCCAAGGCTTCGTGAAGATTGAAACCGGGCACGCTGCGGGCCGATCCGATGCCCGGTTTGACGCCCAAGGGGTCTTCGGCGATGAGCACGACGGGGCGATGGTGTTTTTCTGCGAGTCGTCCGGCCACGATGCCGATGATGCCGGCGTGCCACTCGTGGCTGGCGAGCACGAGGGCAGGTGAATTTTCCAGGTCGCCGAGTGCTTTGACTTGCTTTGAGGCGGCGAGCATGATGCTGCGGTCTTGCGATTGGCGTTGCGAGTTGAGCTCGTCGATGTACTGGGCAATCGTATCGGCCCGTTGTTGGCTGTCGGTGGTTAGCAGTTCGATCGCGATGTCGGCTTGTCCCAGGCGTCCGGCTGCGTTGAGTCGGGGGCCGATCGTAAAACCGATGTCTTCGCATTCGAGAAAGGGTTTTTTGTCGAGCTGGGTCTTTCGCATCAGGGCGGCGAGCCCCACGGTGGGCTCTGCTTTTAATGAATCGAGACCGTAGCGGACCAAGATTCGGTTTTCGTCAACGAGCGGTACGACGTCGCAGACGGTGCCAATCGCGGCGAGTCCGACGGCCTGGAGCAGAAAAGTGCGAAGCCGATCGGTCACTTTTTTTCCGTCGCTCGCACACTGGCAAATGGCCCAAGCAAGCTTGAAGGCGACGGCTGCACCGCAGAGGCCTGCGAAGGGATAATCGGTTCCTGGCAAGCCGGGGTGCACAATCGCGGCGGCGGCGGGCAGTGTGTCGGCCGTTTGGTGATGGTCGGTCACGATGAGCGTGAGACCGAGCTCTTTGGCGACTTGCGCTTCGGCGACACTGGCGACGCCGCAGTCGACGGTGACGATCAGCTGGGTGCCTCGGTCGGCCAGTTTACGAAGTGCGTCGGCGTTAAGACTGTAACCTTCGTCGATGCGGTGGGGCACGTAGAAGTCGACGTTTGCGCCGAGCAACCGCAAGCAACGCAAGAGGATGGCGGTCGCGGTCATGCCATCGGCGTCGTAGTCGCCGTAGATGGTGATTTGTTGGTTGGCCCTGACGGCGGCGTAGACGAGCTTTGCCGCTTCCTTGGTGCCAGGCAGTTCGGCCGGTTCGCGCAAACCGCTGAGCTTGGGATCGAGAAACTGTCGGGCGACTTCGGGGTCGCGAATTCCGCGCGACAAAAGAAGTTGGGCCACGACGGCGGGAATTCCTGCGGCTCGCTCGAGCGCGGAGATGTTCAGAGGATCGCAAGAGGCAATGCGCCAGCGCTTGGGCATATCGTCCGTGACGTGGTGAGAGGATAGAGGCGTGAGAGGATAGAGGCTCGCGAATCTTCCACGCTGGATTGCCATGCTGGGTGCCACTGCTGGCTTGCCCAGCAGTGGAATCCTGTACTCGCTTCGCACTGCTGGGCAAGCCAGCAGTGGCACCCGCTCTTGACCTTGGCTTTTCTACTTCTTCTTCTCGACGTGTAGCGTGTGTTTGCGCAGACGTGGGCAATATTTTTTTAGCCGCAACTTTTCGCCGCCCATCTTACGACGGACCGTGTAGTTGTAGTCGCCGGTTTCTTCACACACCAAGAAGACCGACTCGACCTTCCTCTTTCTTCTGCCTGATTTGGCCATGATCTTTTTTCGCTTTTGTCTATTGGGTTGGGTCGCTGGGGAAACTCTTGGAAGAGCCTAAATCGTTCTTTGGGATGCCCGGGGCAATTTTGCTTTTTCGCGGTTGGCGTTGGCTCTTGCGCAAGCGACGGGGCCGTCGGCGCTAACCGCGTAAACTCCGTAGGCCCACGATTTTACGCCCTTTTGCCGGATTCTGCCAGTGGTGAAATAGGAGTCTGAAGAATGCGAGAAGCGAGTTATACTTGAAGATACGTAGCATGGCCCCCCGGCCCGAGTGAAAAGCCTCTCCGCCTAGGCGAAATCGTGAATCCATTGCCCGTCGAAAACCTGACTCCGAGCCTCAGTTCCGTGGCGGGGGCTGGGTCTGTTTCGCCGGCAGGGCCTGTTTCTCCGGAGAAATCGGGCCGCCGTTCGGGCGTCCTTGGCCTTGTTGCTGCGACGGTCGCAGCGTGGGCCGGGGCAGGGCAGGCCTCTTCGTGGCTCGCCAGCATACTGGTCCACGGGGGCCTCTTGGGGCTCCTCTCGCTGATGATGTTTGTTTCACCTAGCGAGGGGCCTCGTCTTTGGTTGCAGGGGTCGCTCCAGCCGGAAATCGCCGAGACGCTCGATTTGGAATTGAGCACCCTTGCGGCATCGGGCGACGAAGTGAGCGAGTCGCAGGACTCGCTGGCGGCGTTTGCGGAGTTGGGAACTTTGGGGGCGGACCGAATCGTGGCGCCTCCGCAGCTAGAAAGTTTTGAAGTTGCCAGCAGTTCTCAGGTCTCCAGCCTCTCGATGGATTCGATCGGCGAGCCCCTTGCGTTGCGTGGGGGGGGGCTTCAGGGCCGGAAAATTGAGAATCGCCGCAACTTGGCGCTCGGCAATGGCGGCACGGCGGCAAGCGAATCGGCGGTGGAGAAAGGCTTGGCTTGGCTGGCGGCGCACCAAGGGGCCGACGGGGGTTGGCGGTTCAACTTAAAATTGTGTCCCCAGTGTCTTGGCGAATGCAGAGACTCGGGCGTTCTTGATACGACGACCGCCCCGACGGGGCTGGCGCTGCTTTGCTTTTTGGGGGCCGGCTATACGCAGCACGAGGGGCCCTACCAAGAGACGGTTTCCAAGGGACTTTATTATTTGAGTGATCGAATGGTATTGACCGACCAGGGAGGGGATTTGCGTGATACCTCGATGCTAGACAAGTTGAGCGAAGAGATGCCTTCTTTTCGCAAAAGCGGCGACATGTATTCTCACGGCATCGCGACGCTTGCGCTCTGCGAAGCGTATGCGATGACTCGCGACGAAAGCATCCGCCTACCGGCGCAGGAGGCGGTGGATTTTATTGTCCATGCCCAGCATTCCCAGGGAGGTTGGCGTTATGTGCCTGGGGAGCCGGGCGACACGACGGTCAGCGGTTGGCAAGTGACGGCCCTGAAAAGTGCGCTGCTGGGGAAATTAAAAGTGCCGCGTGGGGTTTGGTATCGAGCGTCGGATTATTTCGACAGTGTGCAGGACGATCGGGGGGCGACTTACGGCTATCAAGGGCCCTCGAAATCGCGGCCTTCGACGACCGTCGTTGGCCTGTTTAGCCGTATGATCCTCGGCTGGCCCCGCGAGCATCCGCCGCTGGTGAAGGGGATGTCGAAAATGGCCAAACAACAGCCCCATCAAAACAGCATGTATTTTAATTATTACGCCTCGCAGGCGATCTTTCACATGGGCGGACCGGGGTGGGAACGGTGGAATCCACGCATGCGGGAGTATCTGGTGAACTCGCAAGCGACCGAGGGCCACGAGGCGGGGAGCTGGTATTTTGATGAGGCGTGGAGCGACCACGGCGGCAGGCTGTATACAACGGCACTGTCGATTCTTACGCTGGAAGTCTATTACCGCTACATGCCGATGTACCAAGAAGCGTTTGTCGGCGACGCGCCGTAGCAAATAGCCGAGCGATCTAACAGAATAGCCGCGATCTGACAGATCGCCGGAGCGAAAAGGCCCGCATCGGTTGCGTTTTGTGAACAACGCGCTCGGCCGGTGTGGCAGGTAGTCAACCTTGCCATCGCAAAACGCTCTTCTACCGCTACTTCTTGGCGAGACGCAACTCCTTTCCAGTAATCAGGTTGCGCTTATTTTCTTCGGCGAAAAACGGCTTCCCGGCACGGGCTCTGCAATAGGGCGAGCAGACGATTCCAAGCTGGCCCCGAGGAAGTAGCCGTGCCAATCAACCGATCTCCAAAGCAAAAGACCGTTTCCCCGAGGAAGAGCCAACCCCATGGCAACGTCAGGACGAACGGGAAGAAGAGCCCCGGCCTTGATCGTCTTAATGGCTCGGCCGTTAAGGGAGTCGCGAACGGCGACGATTCGAGCAGCAGAAGTGAAGGACCGACTTCCGGGAGCAGCTCCGCGATTGACGATCCGGTACGGATGTATCTGATGCAGATGGGCGAAATTCCGATGCTCACCCGCGAGTCGGAAGTGTCGTCGGCCAAGCAGATCGAAGCGACCCGAACCAGGTTCCGCAGGACCATGCTCTCCAACGACTTTGTGCTTCATGGAGCGGTCGATCTTCTGCAAAAGGTGGCTGATGGCAATCTACGGCTCGACCGAACCATTGAGATCTCGGTGACCAACATCCCCGAGAAAAAGCGAACGCTCAAGCGAATTGTACCCAACCTGATCACGATTCGCCAACTCTTGGCACAAAACCAAGTCGACTATCGAACCGTAGTCAGCCGTCGGGCGACTGAGGCTCAGCAGCATGCGGCATGGCGACGGCTCGTCTGCCGGCGAAATAAAGCCGTGCGACTGGTCGAAGAACTCAATCTGCGAATCCAACGGTTGTTGCCGATCATGGAACAATTGCACGAGATTTCGGATCGCATGTTGAGCGTCAAAGAGCAGTTGCAGCATCCTGAAAAGTTGCTGCACCCGGGCTTGCAGAATGAATTTACGGAAGAGCTTCGCTATCTGATGCGGATCACCCTAGAAACGCCATCGACACTGGCTCGTGCGAAGGCCCGTTGTCTCGACCGCAAAGGAGCCTACGACGCAGCGAAACGTGATCTTTCGGCAGCCAATTTACGGCTGGTTGTTTCGATTGCAAAGCGATATCGCAACCGAGGAATGAGCTTTCTTGACTTGATTCAGGAAGGGAATACGGGCCTGATGCGAGCGGTCGACAAGTTTGAGCATGCTCGCGGCTACAAGTTTTCGACCTACGCGACTTGGTGGATCCGTCAGGCAATCACCCGTGCGATTGCTGACCAAAGTCGTACGATCCGGCTTCCCGTGCATATGATCGACACGATGAGCAAGATTCGCATCGCCTCGGCAGAATTTGTTCAAGAGTTTGGCCGCGAGCCAAATCCTGAAGAGATCGCAGAGCGAGCGGGGCTCTCCATCGAAGATGCCAAGTGCGTCCACAAAATGACTCGCCAGCCGCTGTCGCTCGACCAGCCGGTAGGCGATCACGAGGAGAACTACTTTGGCGAGTTTCTTGAAGAGAAGTGCGTCGAAGACCCGCTCTACGACACGAATTTGGAAGCGCTCAAACGTCGTCTGGAAGAAGTGATGGCAGATCTCTCCTATCGCGAGCGAGAAATCATTCGCCTCCGTTACGGTTTGGCCGATGGGTATACTTATACGCTCGAAGAGGTCGGCAAAATTTTCTCGGTCACTCGCGAACGGGTTCGACAGATCGAGTCCAAAGCGGTCCGAAAGCTCCAGTCGCCCAACCGTTCGCACTCGCTGGCGGGCTTTCTTGATGGGTACGAGCCGACTCTGGTCGATGTGACGTGAGGTAGCGATTAGCCAAGGGAAAAGCCAACCGTTAGTGCCGCGACGAGAGTATTTTTTTTGCGATCGCTGCTATGTACATTTTCGTAATCGATAACTGGTACGGCTACGACGCACCACCGAAGGGCCGACACAAAAATAGTCGTGTCGTTTCGATTCGCTCGACGGATGGCGGCAAGACCTGGAGTGAACCCGTCTCCATGCCATCGCCTTTCAAGTATTACGACCGCGCGTGCCAAACCTATTCGTGAGGATCGTCAGGGAATTGACATTCTCTTTCCAAGCAGAGTATTATTGAACGGTGAATAAAACGGTATCGTCGAGCCTTGGTACAAAAAACATAGGTCTGAAAAAATGAGCCGATTCAAGCTAGGATTGACCTGTTGCCTGTTGCTCCTGGCTGCGCCTGGGTTCGCACAGCCCGAGGGCGAGCCGATCGCTGGCGGAGGCGCGGAGGCGAATGTTCGTTTTCTTTTGCCGCCGACGGATCAGGTCGAGCCGAATTGGACCAGATCGCAAAAAAAGCACGGCTACGTTGTCTATACCGAGATTTACAACCACGCCCTATGGCCCAAACAGATCCCCAAAAAGTCGCAGATTGTTCGCAGCGTGACATGCCGCATGGCGCGCAATGAGTACGAGCCGATCCAGATCGGCGTGTACGGCGTGGGCAATAGTGAACCACTGAAACAGGTCCGGGCGGCTGTCGATATCGACTTGCCCTTTCAAGTTCGCTTCATCAAGTCCAGCCAGCGCACGCCCAAGGCTAAGGAATTAAAGCACCTTGGCGCAACGCTCACTCCGAACCTACTGCGACTCGGCAACACGCATGAATCGATCGAGCCTGGCCACACCGGTGCGTTCTGGATCACGTTCTATGCCTCGGAAAATGCGAAGCCTGGCAAGCACAAGGGTACGATCACGATTTCCGCCAAAGGCAAGCCTGACACGACGCTCCGTATTGTCGTCGAGGTTCTGCCGCTCCGCCTGCCTAAATCTGATATTGCGTTTGGCATGTATCACTACCGCGTCACGAACTGGATGAATGATCCGGAATATGCCAAGAAAATCCATCGCGACATGGCGCGGCACGGCATGAACAGTTCCACGCTCTGCTTGTACAAGCAGCCGATTCGTTACGAAAACAACCGCCTGCTATTTCCCTTGGAGGACAAATCTCGACTGCACAACTGGATGGATAGTGGGATGGCGCGCCCTGACATGCCGGTTATGCTTTTAGAGAATCATTTAATCAACTGGGCTTCCGGCAACGTCAATGACCAACTGAGCGCCGAACAGAAGCAGGACATCGCCAAGCAGTATATGGCGTTTGCGCAAGACGAGGGGTTTCCCGAGCTTCTCGCGTACCTGACCGATGAACCAAGCCTTGATCAGCCGCCTAGTTATTTTTCTTGGGCGACCGGCTGGAAGAAGACTCCGATGCGCACCGTGGCAGCGTTGAGCGGCAAAGCGGCTGTGGGATTCGGACACATGCACGATGTGTGGGTAGTGCATACGGGCCAGATCTCGCCCGAAATGGTACGCGAAGCGTGGCGGCAAGGTGCCGAGGTTTGGACCTATTCCATTGCCATGGGCAATTACAACGTTCACTCGAACCGCTACCGGGACGGGATCTACACCTGGGCGCTTCGACTTCGCGGTAACTTTCAGTGGGCTTACTTTCACGAAGAGCGCTATATCGAATACGGCGTCGAAGGTCCCGATCCACGGATTTCCTGGGAAGGTCGTCGCGAAGGCATTGATGATTACCGCTATCTGACGATGCTCGAAGCGTTGGCGGATCGGGCCGAAGCAGATAACGAAACGGCCCAAGAGGCCAAAGTCTGGCTTGCCGAATTGCGCGAGAATGTTGATCTGGGATTCTATCACGGATTCAACGGCAGTTCGCGCGTTGACGGACCGTTTTGCTATCCCGCTCCGAATCTGGAACTCGAAGACTATGACCGCATTCGCGCAAAGGCGGCCGACTATTGCATCCAACTCGGCGGCGATCAACTTGATCGCTTCACACCTACGCCTTACGTTCTCAGCGGCGCAGCCAAGTGGGAGGCGCGGCCATTTGAACGCGAGACGGTTGACGCCTGCATCACCGGGCTGACTGATTCTGACATGCAAGTGCGCCGCGCGGCGGCAGCTTCGCTTGCCGAGCGAGGCGAAGCGGGGCTGCCCGCTGTTGAGAAGCTTAAAATGCAGCTGTCTGACGTAGACGTGCGCCTGATCGCGGCACGCGCGTTGCAGGCCATCGGCCCGAAGGCCCCTGGCGCTGCCGATGCGATTGCAGTTCTGTTCGACGACGACGACACTTTCACCCGTATGGTCGCCGCCAGGGCGCTTGGCGACCTCGGAGAACAATCTGTCGCAGGTTTGCGCAAAGCACTGCGAGATAGCAATTCACAAGTGGTGAATATCGCCGGCCACGCCTTGGGCGATATTGGTCCCGCCGCCGCGCCTGCCGTTCCTGATCTCATTCCGCTTATCAGCAATGACAACGAAAAGGTCCGCCGCGCTGCATACTCCGCCATTGTTGGCATCGGCCCCGGCGCGGTAGCCGCCACCGACGCGCTCGCCCTCCAGTTTAAAAACAACGATCGCCCCAACCCCTACATCGCCTGGGCCATTGGAGCCATCGGTCCCGGCGCTAAGGCCGCGATCCCCGCACTCGAAAAGAGACGCGACACGCGTTACTGGTCCGTGGCAATCAACGCAGCCCTGTTTCGCATTCGTGGAGAAAAGGCCGACCTCGACGCCATTGTCCAACTCCTACGTGAACCGGGCGGTAGCTACGCCCGCGAGTATGTCGGCAAGGGACTGGAAAAACTCGGTGCCGAGGCCGCTCCGATCGCTGACGACGTTCGTGATTTTCTCAAAGAGCAGGGTGATGAGTTCGCCAAGAAAAAGGCCGCCCTGGTCGCCTCGCTGAATCGGTACTTGGACAAAGTGAAGGCCTCGGAATAACTGGGGACATACCGACGGCCTCGAGGTTATGAGACGCTACTTGGAACCAGTGGAAATACTCAAATACCACGGGAATAATGGCAATCTACCATCGGTTCGGTTAACAAATTCATCGTTGCCTCCATGCAACGGAGGGACAAAGGGAGCCGGAGACTCGCAGGATTGGAGGAATCTCGGTATGCCAGTCTCGATAACCTGACTAACGGATCATCGAATGCCGCAGTAAAACAAAGTCGTTTTACAACTCCAGCCCAAGATAGTCCCGCGCATTCCCAAAACAGATATTGCGAATCATCGGCCCTAGTAGCGAGTCGTCGTCGGGGATTGCCCCTCGCTCGATATCGGTCCCGAGCAAATCACACAAGCAGCGGCGAAAATATTCGTGGCGTGGATAGGAAAGTAGCGAACGCGAATCGGTGAGCATTCCCACGAATCGCGACAGCAGGCCTTGGCTCGAAAGCGTGTTGAGCTGGCTCTGCATGCCCTCCCATTGGTCTAAAAACCACCAGCCGCTGCCCCATTGAATTTTTCCTGCGATGCCGTCGCCTTGGAAATTGCCGATCATCGTGGCGAACACTGCGTTGTCGGCTGGGTTGATGTTGTAAAGGATCGTCTTCGGCAGGGCGTTTTCTTGGTCCAGTCGGCCAAGGTACGCCGACAGCAAGTTGGCTTGCGGTAGGTCGCCCATCGAATCGCAGCCGATGTCGGGGCCGATTTTGTTCAGCAGTCGGGTGTTGTTGTTTCGCAGCGGGCCGATGTGCAGTTGCTTGGTCCAACCGCGTTCGGCATCCCAACGGCCAAAATGCAACATCATGTGTGACGCAAATAGGTGCTGCTCGGTACGAGTCACCTCGTTGCCATCGCGAGCTCGACTAAAAATAAGTGCCGCTTGTTCGTCATCGATAAACGAGGCATAGCACCGCTCCAGCCCGTGATCTGAAAGTCGACAGCCATGTTCATGGAAATAGTCGTGCCGCTTTTTCAACGCGGCGAGCAAGTCGTCGAGCGTTCGGATATCGACATCGGCGGCCGTAGCCAACTTTTCGAGCCAAGGATTAAATTCATCGGGCTCGTCGATGCGCAGAGCTGCATCGGGTCGAAATGTAGGATAGACCTTCGTCGGTAAGTCGCTGCTAGCGATTGCCCGGTGATGCGCCAAATCGTCGGTCGGGTCGTCGGTGGTGCAGACACAACGAAGGTTTTGAGAATGCCTCGCGAGGTGAGCTCGTCGCTTTGGAGTTTTTCGCCCGCTTGTTCCCAAATGCGAGGGGCCGATTTCTCGTCAAGCAGCTCGTCGATGTCAAAATACCGCTTCAGCTCCATGTGGGTCCAGTGGTAAAGCGGATTGCGCAGCGTATGGGGCACCGTGCGGGCCCAGGCGAGGAATTTGTCGTAGGGCTCCGCGTCGCCCGTGCAGAGTGATTCTTCAACGCCATTGGCCCGCATGGCCCGCCATTTGTAGTGGTCGCCTTCGAGCCAGATTTCAGCCAAATTCTCGAAGCGGCGATTGCTGGCGAGGTCCTGCGGCGGCAAATGCGTGTGGTAGTCAAGAATTGGCTCGCCGGCGGCGAATTCATGGTAAAGCCGTCGGGCGGCTGCGGTTTGCAGCAAAAAATCTTCGTGGATGAATGCCATGGGAGCGCCATCTGGAGTCGGCCAAAGCCAAGGGGTTGCAATCTCTTGGCTTTGGCTGGGCCTAAAAAACGAGCCGTTTGCACTACGCCTATCGTAGTGCAACCGGCTCATCGGGAAAGGAGGCGCCGGGCGGATTCGAACCGCCGATGTCGGATTTGCAATCCGATGCCTTAGCCACTTGGCCACGGCGCCCTTGCTTGTTTTTATAGGTATTTTCTATAACATTTGAGGAGGGCGTAATTTTGTGATACGCGTTTTGACACTGTACGCCCGGCAGTACGCCCGTGTACGCCCGGCAGTACGCCGTCAGTACACCCGTTGTTATCGGCACTATCCAAAATCTGGTTTACCTGAATTATCATCACTGCCCCAAGAATCCGATTTTCAATCGAGAGAGGCCCTATCTTATGAAAACCGCCAAACCTGACAAGCCCACGCCTAATTTCCCCTTATACGCCCATGCCCGTGGCTATTGGGCCAAGAAAATCAAAGGGAAACTGAAGTATTTTGGGAAGTGGGATGACCCAGATGGGGCTTTAGCCGACTACCACAAATTTATAGATGAGACACAAAAGCAGATCAGGGGTCCGTTGACGGTCTCTCAACGAGATTGGCGGAAAAAGATCCCTAAGAATTTGCCCAAGGGCTTCCCGCTCACCGCGTGCGCCCCAGGCAGATGGAAGAAAGTCATCAACGGGCGCGCCCATTACTTTGGCCCAATCGAAGATCCCACGGGTGCCCTTCTCAAATACAGCGAGCAAAAAGATGATCTTGTTGCAGGACGCGTCCCCAAAGATCATCGAGACCAGATTGGGGACGAGATCACCTTAGGGTCATTGATCAACCATTATCTTCATACAATGGATGCACGACTTACCAGGGGGACTCTTGTCAAACGTAGTTTCCGAGAGATGGAACGCGCCTCGGCACGGTTGGTTCGCTTCTTTGGGCCGAATCAAATTGTCGAAGAACTTCGGGCCACAGATTTTGACCGGTATGCAGCGAGTCTGCCAAAGAATTGGTGCCTTATTACTTTTCGGAATCTGGTTCGCGACACCAAGGCGATTTTTAATTATGCCGCGAGCCCCGACGTGCAACTCATCGAACGTCCTATCCCTTTCGGAAAAGTATTCAAAAAACCTTCCGATCGAGATTTACGAGTCGAGGCAAACAAAAAGCCAGCCAAGTTTTTTGATGCCAAGCAAATCCGAACTCTCCTTAAAACGACGACTAATCTTCAATTGAAAGCCATGATTTTATTGGCAATCAACTGTGGCTTTGGGACCAAGGATATCGCGGATTTTACTTTTGGGACCCTTGATTTGGAGAAAGGTTGGATCGACAATCCACGAGAAAAGACCGGGTTGCCCCGGCGATCCCCCCTCTGGCCCGAAACCATCAAGGCTCTTGAACTAGCAATCGAAATACGTCCGACGCCTAAGGAGGGGCACGAAGATTTTGTTTTCCTAACGAGGCAAAGGAACCATTTCTATTTGCACAACGCATCAGCTATCGGGAAGACTTTCCAAACACTTATGGAAGAATGCAACCTTTGGGTGAAAACTCGTGGGTTCAATAGTTTTCGCCACGTCTTTCAAACCATTGGTGAAGAAACCGGGGAGCTTACGGCCACTTCCTTCATGATGGGACACTGCCCTTCACAACGAGATATGAGCGCAGTCTATCGAGAGCAAATCGCCGACTGGAGGTTAGAGAAGGTGTCTAATTACGTCCATGATTGGTTGTTTAAGCCAACCATCACACCGACTTCTCCAAGAACATCGAAACCCAGTCTGGGACTGTATCGTGGGGACGAGAAGACTTCCGAGGAAGTGGCCTAAACGTCTTAGGGTCGCATTTTACCAAAAACCCATCGATCGCGTTTTGAGAAACGCGATAGGTAGGTCTTTTTGCATCGGGGGGAATCTTGTACGCCTGCAAATCTCCACGACGGATCAATCGGCGTACACTTTCGGGGTTGAGGCCCAAAAGTTCAGCGGTTTTTTTGATTGGATACATATTTTGAATCTTTCATTCGTTCCGAAAAAATCGTGTCAGAAAAAATTGCAGGCATCCTCACATGAATCAATCCGCGAGCCCGAAGCTGCCATGGCATAGCTCATGAGCTGGCGATTTTTTTCGATGGCTTTTCGCGCGCGAAGCCTTGAATTTCAGGTTGGCAACGTAACAGTCGTTGCCATTCGCGTTTTGTGTTTTGTGGCTGTGGGGGAGGTCTTTGCTTACTTTTATTTTGCTCCAATTCTTTTTCTCGTCCTTGGGCAACCAACTCTGGAATTTTTCAAAAAATCGGGAAAAACGAACACGCTCCCCCTCCCCGTATTTACATTTCTCCGCCAGGAATTCCTCCAAAGCCGTGCGATTCGTTTCTTCAATTCTCTCTTTACTCGCATTGCGAACCACGGGCACTCGCATTCGCCCCGTCAGCTCGGGTAACTCCATGTCCATCAGGGTTCGCATAAAATGTGGGGCCTCGTCCCGCAAAAATCGCTCCAGATAGAGCTTGGGAATTTCCTCAACGGGTAAAGGGACATGGGAGACCGTGATACGGGTATCGCCGGGGAACACGGGGCAAAAGCTCTGGTCGTTCGCACAATGCACCCACTTGGTGACATTCGGGATCGCAAAAGTATCGGTGCGCATCTTGCGAATCGATAGATTCTTACACGTGACCCATTCCTTGAGGTTGCGAGCAGGACCCTTGGTCGAGAGGTTCATTTCGTCGACATAGCAGAGCACTGCGCCGAGTAGCTCACCGTTGTAGCCGGTACTGTTGGTCAACGTATTTTTCGCATCGACGACTCCTTTGGTCATCAGCCAACCGATCGACTCAAAGAAAATCGATTTGCCCGAATTCTCAGGTCCATAGAAAAACAGGTAGGGCAAGCTCTGGAATGGCTCGCGGAACATGGCCGCCACCCAAGCTTTGAGATAATCCCCTCCAGTGAGAATCCCCGCAGCTTTGGCCCAAGGTTGTTTTTGGATTTCGGTGGTAAGGTCTCCACCCACGTGCTCCATGATGAGATCCCAATGGGGGTGGTGCGGGCGATCGTCCGGGGCAAGTGACGCGGGCTCATATGCTAATTGTGCTGCTCCAAGGTTCCACTGCCGTCCACCTGGGTACTCTGGCTGGAAGGGCAGACTCACTTGTCGCCAAGGAAGGGACAACCCTTGCCCAAGAATATGCTTCACTTGAGCGCCGTTATTCCCATGTATGTGCAATAGGTCCTTGAGATCGTCTTTTGGCGAATCGATCCATTGACCGTCGCTAGTCATGTACCGCCACCCGATGTCGGATCCCTCGGGAGACACGACCTTTCGAGCCAAGTAATCGTAGTCATCTAGTGCCAAACTGGTGCTGACTTTGTCTAACTCGATTTGGCTGGCGAGCACCCAATTTTTCTTCCGTTTGTCGAGTAGCCAACCCTCGGGATCTTGATCGTGCTCGTATCGCTCGATGCGCACCACCAGCCGAGCTAACTTGTCCTTCGAGAACCGAACCAGTCGACCGCGTAGTTGCTCAGGGATCGACAGGGCCTCACCCACACTCAGCGCTGCCTTCACTGCTGCTTCCTGCTCTTTGAAGACGTATTCGCCCGAATCCGGGTCTTCCAAAGCACCATTGGCGAGGCAGGCACTCGCAAACGTGGGAATGCAATTGATGAGGCAACTGGTCCATTTTCCTGCCCCTTGGTCCCATGTTTTTGCCTCAGAGGTGCCCAGCGAAAATCGATAAACCTGGAAGACTCCATCTTCTTTGGGGCGTAAAAAGCAGTTTGGCTCACCGGGGTCAGACCCCTCAGACGTTGTCTGAAAGACCCCTTTCAGTTTTAGCTTGGCAGATACATCCATATCGTCGAACAGCTTTTGGATGCCAGCCGTGTGGGTCTGCAACAAGTGATGATCTTGCACCCAGACACACGAAAATCCGGTCTCCGTCAGCGCCTTGATAATCGCTCTATGGGACTCATCAAGCGCCACGACCTTGCGACCCGAGGTCAGTTTTTCAAACGGAGTGAGAGTCTCATCATCGAGACCTTGCAGCCGAACCTTTGATTGACGTCGCGTGACGACTTCGATGTGATCTCGCCAATTCGAGGGCAGGTCACCCAGCTCCAACACTTGCTCGGTAGGCTTGATGAGCTTGAGACCTTCATTCTCGGGCGTGATCTTGCGATGCCAGATCCACATATTTCCGCCGCAGCAATCAATGTGCTGAGAAAAATCAAAACCTGTGTCGGTGCTCATCATGCTCAGCACACATCGAGCTAAGGCTGCATGTTCGGTGTGATTATCTGTGGGGATACCATCTTGGCCGAACAGAACATAGAGATGGAGACCTTTTCCGCCAGTGCTCTTTCGCACCTCGACGTAGGGCAATGAGGCAGCTTTTTGACGGACCTCTTCTAACCCTGCATCGTCGATCCCGACTCCACGGGCATGACCTGATATGGAATCGAAATCAAATCCGACCCAACGACTGCAGCGATCCACCCAGTCCCAACCTGTGCTGCCAATGCCCTCGGCATGACGGTCGAGAGGCCAATTGAGGTTGTAATCGTGAAATTCTGGTTCGGAATTCGCCTTCTTTGGGACGCGAATGTTCCACCACTGGTTAATTCCATCGGTGTAGGTGCTGGGCTTGCCCTCAACCCGCTCCCCGTCGCCTGCAGAGACATTGATTTGGGTTTCCATGTTGCGAGTCCAGCGAGACAAGAGGTCGCCAGCGTGGCCGTGCGTGGCGAAATGGCCCAGGTAGTTGTCGAGAGATGACAGGACGGTTTCCATATTCTTCCTTAGTGTTTTGGTGGGGTGTATTAGCTGCTGGTGTTTTTCTCCCTCTGATTACTTACACACTTTTTTTTCGAGCAATCTTCAAAAAATCCTTAGAAAATAACATCCCCTTAATTTCCCACTTTGATGCACATTTACTCAAAAAAGTGTGTAAGTAGTCAGAGGGGCGTCTCCTGATATCGCCACGGTCGGTCTCTATAACTACGTCCGTCGAAATCACAAAAAATGCCCTTAAACTTTGGCCAATCCCCAAAGTTTAAGGGCTAGGAATCCTCACAATCGGGATATCAGTTACCAGTCGAACCAAAACCTCCGGTTCCTCGCGTTCTCCTGAACCCATCGGGAGTGTGACTTCGTACTCGTGATACATCATGGGTAGCTCTCGATGGTGTATGATGGGAAAACGTGCGGTCTCTATAACTAAGTGCAATGAAATCACGAAAAATGCCCTTAAACTTTGGGGATTGGCCAAAGTTTAAGGGCTAGGAATCGTTACAATCCGCGTATTAGTTACCAGTCGAACCAAAACCTTCTGAAGGCAAGGAAGAAAGTCGCTAAATCGCCCGAGCATCGGAAAATCGATTAGCTTGAAGCCAGACTGGTTACCAGACGGTGCAGAATGAGGGTATGTCCTATCTTTCACGTTGAAAAGCTAGACAAGACTAGATTAGTCCTTGCTAGAAACGTAGAGTCAAAACGCCGATTTTAGCTGATGAGTTACCCATTTGAGCAGGCATCTTTCCGCCATGTTCCTACATACCAGTGTCTCTGGTGTTATTACCCCCACATTGTCTGTCTTTTCTTTTTTACGTATAGAACTAAAAATTAAAAATTAAAAATATATCTATATATAGGGAGAGTGCCCTATTGGGATTGTCGGCGAAAAAGACTGCAAAACAAGTGTATTGGTGATTTCAATGCCTAACAAAGAGCGAGAACTGTCGTTTTTCGACGTGTTTCCCCTTTGTTTTTGATTTGCTCATTTCCAAAAGGATAACATCGACTGACTGATAGTGTGATATGCCCAGCCTAGCAGGTCTCTCCACTGCGAACGCAAGCCCTTCAGTGTCGAAGTGGCCTCGTTTCACAACCAACCCTGGAGGCTATTCAGGGCCGCCCTGTGGCGTTTCATGGCCCGCCCTGGACCTGCGCGAGACATTTGCGTTTTTCCAATCTCTGATTCCTCATCAGACAATCTCCCAAGGCAATGTAGACGTCGCTTTCTGACCCACCCCTACTCAAATAGGGGAAAAAACCTACACGCTGGGGGCTCCGGTCTTCAGAAAGCGAGGCATCAGAACATACCCCCCCCCTGGGTCCTCAGCGTGACCGTGCGCGCAGTAACCTCAAGTGCAAACCATGTATTACGCACATCCTGCAAGACTGCCAGAACTTTAGAACAGACTGTGAGCTCTGTTGCATTATCTCTTCTAGTTCTCCCTTGTCATTTTCACATTTCCCTTATTGGTCCTGTTGACATACACCGCTAATCAGGTGTAGCGTGTACGCACACACGTCAACAATCACTCACCTAAAGGAAGCAAAGCAATGACTACAGCAACAAACGCACAAGACACGATCCGCACCACACTAGCAGAGGCTTTCCCTTTCTCTGTGGATAAATTTCCACTGTCAGGGCCAGATAATATCCGCACTCCCCACTATGGATTGTTTCGCTCAGATACTGCCGAAAGCATTGGCAACGCCGTGAAGAAAGGCTACCAGCCGCATACGCTAGATGATGTTGCCATACTCGCTGAGGCAGCCCTGTCAGGATTTGATAGAACTACTGACGAACCAGTGATGCTTTGCCATTGGCAAGCCGGTCACAATGTCACCATCGCCCCTAGCGATAATCACCGGCAAGCAATCTACGGAAGCAAAGACAACATCTTTCCCCGGTTCATTGTGCGAGCAGGTTATGGCGGCACATGCTTCAGCGCTTCCCTTGGCCTCTACCGCGATTGTTGTCGCAATCTCGCCATGCTGGAGACGGCAGGGGAAAGCGTATCCGTCAAAATTCGCCACACGCATAGCCTAAGGCCTAGACTATCTGAATTGGTTTGTGCTTTCCAACGGCTAGCATCTAAGTGGCAGGGAGTAGTTGACACAGCCCGCAGGTTAGAAGCGACAGAAATCGATCTGAAAGAATTCTTGCAAACCGTCTATCCGCAGGTAGAGAATGCTAGCAGGCGTTCGCAGACGATTGCTTACAACAGAGGCAACGCCATTGCCCGCAGAATCCATCGGGAACGACTGAGCACCGGTCGACCCCATGGGACTATCTCAACCGTGACTGCATGGGAAGCATTCAATGGGATTCAAGGCTACGTCCAGCATGATGCAACCCGCAAGGGTAGACCATCGGCGATCTCTCGCGCAATGACTGCCATGGCCGACCCGGCGGTATCAAGAGCCATGCACCACGCGCTAGCACTCGCCAGCTAGCTGCTAAGATTTTCTTTCTGCACTCGATGCAAACGATTAGACCAAGCTTGGCCTAAACCGCTCCAGCGGAATTAGGCCAAGCTTTCTTCGTATTGGTAACAACCATCAGCATGGCCGTTCGATGGCCAAGTTTCTTACCAGGACGCCTCGAATTTCTTTCTGAGCTTGCGTGCTCTCCTTTCGAGTTGCGCAACCCGTCCAGAGACTTCAGGCTATGCGTTAGGCTAAAGGCCCATTAGACTACCTGGACTTGTTAAACGCCTTACGGAAGAGTGAATACATGAATTAACCCGAATCCGCAGAGGAGACGAATGGTTTATTCCAAACGCTCGGGGATCAAAATCAAATCGCCTGCTTTGTATCTCACAGGCCATCGCCATAGATTCCCGATAGCTTTTGCCGTCCCAATTAGATTACCTGCTTAGAGCAAGCAGCGAACAGCGAACAGCGAAAGAATTAGACGATTTGCGCAAGAGGATCACAACCTTCCCACGACTTCGGTCGAAAGAATTAGACTAGCGCCCCCACAGACCGTTGCGAGTCGTGCGTGGGCTATCTAAACTACAAACCATGCCCCCAGCACGAAAATTGAAACTAGCGCCACGAGGAACCCTGCGTGGTGTCATTCAGCGAGAAATGAATCGCCGAAAGCTTACCGGCTATGCGCTCGCCAAAATTCTCGACAATACTTCAGAGTCTCACTTGAACGACTGGCTCAATGGCGACAAAAGCCTCAGTGACGGCAAACTGGATGAGATTCTGAAGGTCCTGGAGATACGGCTGACGCCCGAGGATTGAAGTCGGCGTCAAGAGACCGCATGGACGCCTGCCCGTTCGCCACACGACATCGCTGTTTCTTTCGGCGGGGAGATTTTGCACCCAGAATCGAGTGCGTCCTATCGGCCTCCGAGAGGCTCAGGGATCAGTGCTGAGACGCCGAAAAGTCAGCCGATCAGGCCGCAGATGGGCCTAACGGCCCATCTGCTCAAATTCAGAGAACTGAAAATCTGTGCGCTGCACTTTTCAATGGCCATTCCTACCCGCCAGGCGCTTCAGTTTTCGACTGCGATTTACACACGTGATGGACGGATTTATTCCGTGCCACTGAGCGCCCCAAAACCAGCCACCGAAAGGCGATTGTCACCAGCACGGGTGACAAAGTGCAAGGTCAGCATGTTGTGCAGATATTGCTACGTCCAGGCAAATGCATCACTCCGCAAGTGGAATGGAAGGTGATGAACTCACCTTCCACATTCCGTGACCTAGTCGCCATGAGTGTCGGCGTCAATTTTGTTATAGACCAGCAAGTTCTCTGTTGATCGCACTATGTAGGCGTTCTTCCTCAGCTGCTTGATTCATGAACCAATCTGTGGACCAGATGCGATGTAGTTTCCACCCGCGTGCCGTGATCACTTCTTCTCGCAGACGGTCACGATCTCGGGCAGATTTTGATGAGTGGTATGTTGCACCGTCACACTCAATACCCATTAGAAACTCTCCATTTGAATCGGGCTTGAGAATACCGAGGTCAATGAAATAGCCTGCGACGCCTACTTGCGGTACTACTTTCACTCCCATTCTCTCAATAACCCTTGCCACCGAAATCTCGAAAGGAGAATCAGGATCCCTGCCTGAGAAAGACCCGCGATCGACGAGTTCACCTGTCATGGCATATTGGAGGTAATCTTTCATCGCGTTGACGCCGCGACTGCGATCTGGGCCGCCTTTAATATCAGAGGGTTTCATTGAAGAGAATACTTCAATCCGGCGTTTCGCACGAGTGATCAGCACGTTGAGTCTCCTCCAGCCATGCTCTCCAGTCATTGGTCCGAACCGGTTCATTACCACTTTGGTTGCTGAATCCGGGCCATACGTGTAAGAGATAAAGATCACGTCACGCTCATCACCTTGTACATTTTCGAGGTTCTTCACGAATAACCTGTCTGTGTGATCGTGAAATTGCTCTATCGCTAGTCTCGCTTCACTGCAGCTGGAAGTCAATTCGTCAAGTCGATCCCGTATTGCTTGGGCTTGTTTGGCATTAAACGTGGCGACGCCCAAAGTTTCGTCTGGTCGCTCAATTGCGTGACGCACAATAGCTTCGGCTACAACATTTGCCTCTACAGGGTTACAGCCACCGGTGAACGAAGCTTCTTCTACTTGATGCCAGCGCAAGCCGAGGCGACCTGCCGCAGATGTGGGTGATGGAAATACCACCAAATCTCCATCATAAAACTTTTCGTTTGAGAAGGCGATAAGGCTCTCATGTTGACTACGGTAGTGCCAACGCAAACGACGCCGGTGCGGAAATGCTTTGAGGGCCACTTCCAAAATTGATTCGGTATCATCAAGAAACGTTGCTTCTTCATCGTCGTCACTTTCACTCATGCGGTCAAAAAAAGAAGTCGGCGGCAACTGCTTAGGATCTCCAACAACGACCAATTGCTTTGCTCGAATCAACGTTCCAAGTGAGTCTTCCGGCTTGATCTGTGATGCTTCGTCCATAATGACCAAGTCAAAATCAAGGGAACCGGCTGGCAAGTACTGCGCAATAGAAAGCGGGCTCATCATAAAGCAGGGTTTCAAACCTAGCACGGCGCGACCTGCTCTGAGAATCAGATCCCTGATGCGGCAATGCCGGCGTTGTTTTCCTGTCTCATGTCGAATAAGCCCTAACTCGGTCAAATCCCCTACCCGACCAGTTGAAACGCCTGTCGGTACTTGACGTTTTGATGCGTGGTATGCTATGGCCGCCTGATTGGCTTCAATCAACTGATGGTCGAGTTTCTGGAACTCGGATCGCGCGCGATCCACTCCATGTCGCGAGAATGAACGCAACGGTTCACTGGCATCGAGGATTGAAGCAGCAAGTTGTTCGTGAAGCGTTAAGTCGTAGCAGTTTGCAGATTCTTTTGCAGATAACCGCCCCTTATAGATTGCCTTTGAAAAACCGCCTAGGCCGGCTGATTCGCAACGGTCGAGCGATCGACAGAAGCTGGACCATGGCGACAGGTGTGCGGTATCTTTCTGCAGCGTTTGGAGAAAACTTGTGAGACAATGGTCGTTATCTGGTCCTGGCAGAGCAAGCCACCCTGAATCCAATACTCCAAATTGCTTGAGTAAGGTCCGTTGCTGATTCCAATCGTCTAGGAGACCTCTGAGGTGGAGTAGTGATTTAACAAGGACACGTGATTCTTCACCGGTGTGGTCATTAGCGACATGGCTAATGGCAGCCGATGGAATACGAATTGCAACCATCGAACCAACCCATTCGGAAGTTGCCGATAGCGTTTCTATATTCGTGTCCATGCCGATAAAATGTTCTGGGAATACCTCAGAAAAATCTAGGTGGCTGCTGAATGCGTCGATACGGTCAAGTGTCCTTGCCACGGTTGCAGCATCCTCGAAGAGTTGTGTTAGAGGAGCTTGTTCCTTCGCCGTGAACGTTTTCTGAGCGGTGGCTGTTGACTCAAGGAGCTGGGATAGCTGGCCTAGATAGGCGCGTGCTTTGTCTAACGGAACAACATCAATAGTGTCGGCCTCTATCCCAAGCACCAAACAGATTCGCTTTTGCTGAATTTCTTTGCGTAACAGTTTTCCAGTTGCAAAAACTGTTGCGGGCAGTGGCGTATTACTCTTGCTCCATCGATTTGCAATGAGCTTCGTCGCTTGCTGATGTCCAAGACCTGCTTTCTTGGCAGTAACGACCCAGCTCAGTAAGACCTCAAGTGCTTCCCAATCGGTATCGAAACCTATAAATTTCTCTCCGAAAATACGTTTTAGTTCGGAGTCTTCTTCATGCTGGCGGCTTTCGGATCGATAGCCTCCAACTTGTTTGAGTAGCTCTATCCATTTTTGGTTGCCGATTTTTCCGCCAGACGCTCTTTTGAACTTTTTGATCATCTTACGGCACTGTCTATAGCTTGATCGAAAAATTCTTGTCCATGAATCGCCGAATGCACTGAGGGTATCGATCAATTCTTCGATTGAGTCGTCATCCGGCATTTTGGCGATGTAGACATGTTGATCGAGCCTTTTCTTTGTTGCCAACAATTTCTCGCATGCCTTGCGGCCCCGATAAAACGCAGGCGGTGCGTCAGAAAAAAAGATCGCCTCATTGAGAGTTTGAGGTGGTGTGACCGCCTCATGCGATACAAGTCGGTACTTGTAACACGCCAAATCAAAATCTCGTAGCGTGTTGCTCTCACCGAATTTGAGGAGATGTAATTGGTCGGAAAATTTAGTAAAATCGTCCAATACCTGTCGAGTAGTTTCTACCTGCGAGCGTACCTCTCGGAGTTCTGTGAGCGTACATAGGCCAAGCCTCTTCGGCATAGCCTTAACGACTTGCACGGACAACTCATTTGCGACGGAACGGGACTCTGTAAGATCACCGACTACCAGTTTTGCAGCAAAAGATCGCGCCGTCCTCAAATCTGAGACTTCGGAAACAAGCGTAACGGCTGTTGCCAAGGAATGAGAGTTACTCAGGAAACGCACCAGACTTTGGTCGCACTTTGACGACAAGGCTATTTCCCCAAAGGATCCCGTATCAACATCTTGAGTCAACTCAATCCATTTGCTAGGCTCTCCTCCAAATCGATCAGCCAAAGCCGATGTAGCACTCGTTAAGGCCGGTGCAATATCCGACATTGCGTCTATAACGTCTGAAGCAGTCCTGTGTCCTGAAGGCGGCAATTTATTGGCAAAAAATCCGTGCCAAGGGGAGTCGCTTAGAGGACCAAGTTCTTTAACATGTTCGGCTACTTCATTCAGGCGCGCGATGGCTTCATCAAAGGTTATTTCATCAATGTCGGTATCTACGGTAGCATTCTGTAATACTTCCACGCCTCGGGATCGCAGTTCAACGATCCGCCAGAATACATCGTACAACGGCCCCTTATGCGGTCCGGCAGGTGTCTTGCACGCATGAAGATAACTTTGCATTTTTTTCTTCTGAACTTCCGCTCGCTCGTGAATCGACTTAACATCGTGAGAGGAAGGAAATTGAGAGCCAAGTCGCCGCCCTAGGTCAGCGAAGACTTCTCGTGGATTGGCCGCTTCACTATGCAGCTCAAGACAAAATGCTCCCAGTCCAACCTTCTCCAAGCTATTTCTCACAACTTCTAATGCTGCCAATTTTTCAGCGACAAATAGAACGGTTTTGCCATCACTAAGGGCGTCGGCAATCGCATTCGTAATCGTCTGAGACTTGCCCGTGCCAGGAGGGCCTTCAATGACAAGGCTTTTACCCTCAGCGATATCGCAGAGTGCCGAGTGTTGAGAACTGTCTGCATCCTTGACTAGCGATATCTTCTGGGCGGTGGCGTAGTCATCAATGTCATAGTCTTTTCCAAAGAAAGTAGGGGTGTCCTTGATCTGAGTCCCCTCAACTACCGCCCTCAAAAGTGGGTGGTTTTTGAACGACTTGGACCCTTCCCATTTTTCAGGGTCGAGATCCAAGTACATCAGCAGTTTGCGAAACGAAAAGAAGCCTATTAATGCCTCTCGGCTGACCCTCCAATCCGGTTTGTCTGCGAATGCTTCACCGACAGCCTGGAAGTAGTCTTCAGGTAAAAGAGGGTTGCCTTCATCGTCAGGCTTGTATTCTGGAAGTACCAGCCCAAAGTCGCTTTCAATCCGTTTGGCAAGACAAAGATTTTGCTGGATATCTTCCCCCGAGTATACGACCGTTGTCCGGTATTTGCTTCTCTTGGAATCAAAGGTTCGTTCAAGTCGCAGAGGAATTAGTATCAATGGGGCGAGGAAGGATCGATCGGAGCCTTCACGCTCTCGCCACTCTAGCATTCCCGCTGCGAAGTAGAGATAGTTCACCCCCGTTTCTTCGACCGCCGTGTTTGATTCTTGTCGCATTTTGGCGAGAACGCGGTCCAATTGTTTCTCGGTTAGATCGGTTTGCAGCCTGTCGTCAACATGCTGCCTAGCGAACCCTTCGTCACCACCGTGGTGCATTGGTAGCTCATGGCTGGAGTCACTTACTGCATCTTGCCTGTCAAGCTCATCGGCTAAAAGTATCATGCCACCAGGGACATTCCGGCTCCTGCTTTCAATGTTTTCTTCGCTCTTTGGTAAAAACGAGAAAGGCTTCGCTTTGATCACGAGCCGATCAAAAATCTGATTCGGAAGTTCATCAACTATTTGAATCGTACGAGTCGTGCTCTTTCGATAATTCAGTAGCCGGTTGACGTTTGAAAGGTCCAGCAATTTCTGGCGAAATCGATCTAACTCAGCTTCAACGTCAATACCCGTGTTAAATGCTTTAGGTTCAACCGACAAATCACCCATAGGAACTCCCAAACTATGTTTTACGAAGGGGTCTTGAGTATAGACAGGGACTTCGAGAAAACCAACTGCTACGCTAAAAGCTGTGCGTTGCAACTGGGAGCCGCCGGGAGACAGACCCTCCACCACATCGAACACGGCCCCAAACATCTCCTGCGATGTTCGGAAGTTGCCCATATTCCTTTCAATGGCGGTTTCCGCTTGGCTGAAGAAGGGAGCGAAATTATCGTTGAATGGACTGGTGAAATCGTCGACTGAGCCGATCTCACCGCTGCTTCATCCTACGGAGAGTTATCCGGTTTGATCGCACGGTATTTTGAAACGTCTCCAATGTCGGTGAAAAATTGAGGATCGTAGTCGAAAGTAGCCTCGTAAACGTAGACGCGGTGCAATTTATCCTCCAGAAATCTGAAATCGATGCCCTTTTCAGGATACATCAGGCCAACATGTCTTTCACGTCTCTCGAACCTGAATACCGCAGAGATCGAGGTGGGTTGCCCGTAGGTAAGAATCACATCTTCTATCGAACTGGTAGAAGTTATTCCTTCTCGCGTACCTCCCGAAAACGCCACTTCGAAGTCGCCCCAGTCATCATTAGAATCAAACACAAACAATACATGTAAAACACGCTCGTTTTTTTCAATGGCGACGATGCCCCTAGAGCTCTCGCAGAATCCGCCGACAACACGAGTCCACCTTTCTCCGAGATCCTTTGTCCGCATGCCTGCGATACAGCCTTTTACGCCAACACCCGGTATGATCGTGTTTTTCTTTAACATCGATAAATCAAAATTCGGTTCTTGCTGTTGCTTACAGCTGAGCAAAACTATTGAGGCGCAGGCCAATAATAGGACGAGAACAAAGGCAGTTTGTTTCGATAAACGTGTAAAGAAAATTGTGTGCATTTACCGCCTCAGTGAGACTTCGTCGTCCCTTCATTAGCCCTGCTGTATTCGCGGCTATTTGCCAACGGAAATCGCACGGTACTTCGACGTATCGCCTATGTCGCCAATGTCATCGGGGTATTCCAGGTCGCCTTCGGAAGTTGGTTTCATGACACCTATGCTTTTCAATGCACCGTCGATGAACTTAAATGCAATGCCCTGATGAAGATAGTTCAAGTAAGCACTTTCCTCTCCATCCCCTCGGGTAACGTACATTTCAATAGGCTGGCCATGAATATAGATGGCCTTCTCAATCGAACTATCGGCTCCAATACCCTGCACAG
>JAADIN010000189.1 GCA_013151315.1 Planctomycetota bacterium
GGACTGCTCGTCGGCATTTCTGTCGTCAGTACCGACCCAACTTGGAGCCCCAACGAAGCCCTGGCTGTTCAACCGGCCGAGACTCGACAACAGCCCCAATTGCCTGAGCGGCAGGCAATCATCAAAGCGACTGCTGAAGAACAGATCAGCGTTTTCGTGTATGAAAACGTCAACCCGAGCGTCGTAAATATCGACACCCGGAGCGTCGAGGTCGACCGCTTCTTGATGCTACAACGCGAGGCCGAAGGTTCGGGGTCGGGTGCCGTGCTCGACAAAGAAGGCCACATCCTCACCAATTTTCACGTGGTCGAAGATGCCGTCACGATCGAAGTGACGCTCGCCTCGAACCAATCGTTTTCGGCCAAACTCATCGGCGGCGACAAGGAACACGACATCGCCGTATTAAAAATTGAAGCTGCGCCCCAAGACTTGCGCCCGATCTCGATGGGAAGCTCAAGCGATTTACGAGTCGGTCAGCGAGCTTACGTGTTGGGAAATCCTTTTGGCTGGGACGGCACGCTCACCACAGGAATCATTTCCAGTTTGAATCGCGATTTGCCCAGCCGAGAGGCCGGTCGATCGATGCAGTCGCTCATCCAAACCGACGCGGCAATGAATCCAGGCAACTCGGGCGGGCCGCTGCTCAATACCCAATCAAAAATGATTGGCATGTGTGTCTGTCGCGATCGCGACCAAGACCGGACAAAACGCGGGCCTCGGTTTTGCAATCCCCGTCGATCGCATCAAACAAATGGTTCCCGAGCTCATCCGCAGTGGCCGAATCGTCCGCGCCGATATTGGTATCATGGAAGTCATGGAAACCGAGACCGGATTGGTGATCGCGCGTCTCGACCCCAACGGCCCGGCCGCCAAGGCCGGCTTGCAAGGTTTTCGCCGAGTGATTCAGCGCCGCCGCCAGGGGCCCGTGGTCTACGAAACCGAAACCATCGACCGATCGCACGCCGACCGGATCCTCGAAGTGGATGGCCAACCGATGCGCACCGGCGTTCAGTTTCGCGACAAGATCGGAGCGTATCGGCCCGGAAATCTCATTCATCTCACCATCGTTCGCGATGGCAAAAGGAGGGAAGTGGCGGTCACATTGAGCGGAAGATAGGCCCACATGGAATTCGTCTTTTTCGACATAAGTTGTTTTCTGGAAACAGGTTGCGGCGAATTGCGGTATGAAAAGGAAATTTTCGCCTTGCAAGTCCTCAGGAATTCACCACAATTTCGCACATGCTTCGCCGTTAGAGGAATTCGACGTCGAGGCCCCCACCAAAAAGTCCCTCCCTTTCCCGAGCAGCCCTTTCCCGAGTAGAGAGAGTCAGTCAGGATGGCGCCGTGCCCGCAATGAGTCGCGGGTTTCTGTCGCTGCTGAAGGATCTTGCCAGGTTTTTGGCGTAACGCTTTACCACAAACTTTTATGCATTAGCCCACTTGCTGTTGCATGAGGACCGAGGTGAGGCGTCTGCAGTTTCGCATTAAAAGGAGTTACCCATGATTCATTTATTGTCTGTTTCCGCAATCATTCTGAGTTCCATCGCAGCGGCTTCCAGTTCAAACTCATGGCAAGCTGACTACGGCAAAGCCTTGGCGGCCACGCGTACCGACAGCCGACCTCTGTTGATCATACTCGACGTGCCCAGCGATCCGAAGCTAGCCGCCCGCAGCAAGCAGCTCGAAACGACCGGCGAGCAATCCGAGTTGCTCGGCGCTTACCAGCGCTGCCGTATCGACGTGAGCACGGAGTACGGGAAAAAAATTGCCAAAATATTCGGTGCGAAGGAGTTTCCTTTCACCGTGATCATCGACAAGACCGGCTCGGTCGTACTCTGCAAAAAGACGGGGCAGCTTACCGAAGAGCAATGGCACGCCACGCTTGCCACGTACCAAAAGGGCGAACAACAAGCCCCGACCATCCACACGGCCTTCTATCGCGGCGCGGGAACGATGTTTGATACCAACGATGGTTCCACCAAAATCGCGATCCCTTCCGCCGCGCATGCCAATTGATCAGGCATTTGTTAGCGCGGTCGGCAACGACCCCTTACCCCTCTCTCCAGCTACCGCACCAAACCCGCCGTAATATCCAGTCCGAGCGATTCAAATAACCCCGCTCGATAACGCTCGACTGCAATCGCTCCCATGACCGCATTGTCGGTGCAAAGATTCAGCGGCGGGATGAACAACTCAAAACCGTGTTCCTGAGACGCATTTTCCATCGCTTCTCGAAAACGCCCGTTTGCTGCGACGCCGCCGCCGACGCACAGCCGGTCGGCCTTTTCCTGTTGCAATGCCAAGACCGACTTGGCGACGAGGCATTCGACGACCGCCTCTTGAAAACTGGCCGCCATATCGGCTACGAGCTTCGGCTCGAGCTTGGCAGCAACTCCCATGGGGACTCGACCTGGGCCAAACAGCTCATAACGCACCGCCGTCTTCAAACCGCTAAAGCTGAATTCGAGTCGACTCGAATCGCTCACCAGAGGCCTCGGTAGCTTGAATCGCCGGGGATCGCCCTGCTTGGCAACACGCTCGATCGCTGGACCGCCAGGGTAGGGCAGGCCCAGCATGCTCGCAACCTTATCAAAGGCTTCGCCGGCCGCGTCGTCGATCGTGCCCCCGAGCGGAGTAAAATCGAGCGGCGATTGGCACCGATAAAGATTCGAATGTCCGCCGCTGACGATCAGACCCACACAAGGAAAAATATTTTTTCCACTAGCAATCCGACAAGCATAAATATGGGCCTGCAAATGATCGACCGCTATCAGAGGCAAGTCGCAAACCATCGCGAGCGTTTTCGCGGCAAGCAGTCCGACCAGCAACGAGCCCGACAAACCGGGCCGATTGGCAACCGCCACCGCATCGAGCTCCTGCAGTGTTATCCCCGCCTGCTCAAGCGTCTGATGGATCACCGGAAGAATCCGTTCGACATGAGCCCGCGATGCGATCTCCGGCACGACGCCGCCGAACCGCTGATGAAGCTCAACTTGCGAAGCAACCACGGCTCCTAAAACCTCAAGCTCGCCAGTCACCACGGCCGCAGCCGTTTCGTCGCAAGTCGTTTCGAGAGTAAGAATACGAAGCATCGCAAATCCTAGTTAGCGGCGGCGGCCACACCGTCTAACAACGGCCCAGCTTCAGACGAACTGCCAAAACTTTCCCCAGGCAGTCGCAGATGATGCACCCAAGCGGGAGGCACATTCGCCAACACACACTTCCGGCCAACCCCCCAAGCGTCCAGTTCCCGATCGAGTAATTGTCCGATCCCCGTCAGTCGTCGCCGTTCACCTAGTTTTGAACACAACGCTTTCGCTTTTCGAATCGCAACGTATTCGAAAAAACTCAGCGACGCTCCCGCCGCGGCCAAACGATGGAACTGTGCAAGGATTTGTTCCACCACTTGGCAAGAAAAATTGTTGAGCGGCAGCCCCGACACAATCACCTCGTAACGCTGCTCGTTACCGAGAGTTTCCATGGGCATCTGCAACACACGGACTCGATCGGCAACTTGCCGCCAACTCGGATCCTGCTTCAACCGATCGTTCAACACTTCGGCAAACCGTCCGTTGAGCTCGACCAAATCGAGCCGATCGTCGGGCCCAAGGCGAGCAATAATTTGGCTCGTGACGGCCCCCGTTCCCGAACCAACTTCCAAGATTTTTTGCCCCTCCTTGCCGCAGCCCACCTTGCTTGCGAGCGAGCGAGCGAGCATCCGACCGCTAGGAAGAATGGCGCCCGTGCTATGAAAGGTCTGGCGAAATTCACGCAAGAAAAGTCGGTAATCAGAAAGTCGTTGGTTCATTTTTTCTGCTCCGAGTGCCAACTTTTTGTCAAGCAATGCTTGGGTCGTTGCGTTTGGCACGGTGTTTGGCATTTCCAGAAAAGTCGTCACTCCGCCTTTTGCACAAGCGCGACTCGCCGCGGCCAAATCTTCTTTGTGTCAGTCCGGGCTCACGAAAATGCACTTGATCGTCGACCACGCCGGGCAGCAGATAGAGGCCTGCTGCGTCGACCGTCTCCTCCGCGGCAGTTTGACTTGCCGGATCAATCGCAGCGATTTTTCCGTTTTCCAGCAGCACCGAAACCGATTCGATGCCGGTAGGTAGGACGACTTGGGCGTTTTTTATGAGTGTTTTCATAGTTGATGATGCGGAGAAGGGGTTGTCTGTCTCGTATTGTACGGATATTTGCTGAGGACGCATGGGGCCCATTTGACAGCGGGTTTTTGGACAAAAGGACGGAACGGGCTTCTTGGTTTAGGGGTTTGCTCTGGCATGGTCGTGTTTTTGCTTGTTTGGTGGGGTGAGTTTAGGCACGAAAACAAACGCGATGTGGGGTTGGAGGTGACAAAAGGGTTGAGGGGCTGGGGGCCAGAGTTGCACGCCTCTCCGAGTCGTGTTTGCTGATAAGGATTGGCTCAATAATAACTTGGGAATTTCAATCAACTTGGGGTGACAGCGACACTTGTCCGCAGAAAGCTTTGTCATCGTTAGAATGGGATTCGGACATGTGTCGGTGTGCGCAGCACAAGAGGATTTCTCGCTTGCAAAGAGGCCTAAGACCTCCTGTGCTGCGCACACCGACAATCGTTTGAAATAGCGTACTCCGATGGCAACATCCTCTCCAAACGACTGTCGGTGCCACCCAACTTCGTTAAATGCCGGAGTTATTTACCGGATGATCCTAACCACACGACTCGGAGAGGCGTGCTACTCTTTGCACGCTGGGAATTATCGCTTGTTGGGAGAGCGATTGCGAGTGTTTTTTTTTTGGCCACCCAGAATGGTAACCGTTCACCGTAAATCGCAGTTGAACAGCGCAAAATACCGTAGAATGCAATCTGCCAGAAAGGGTGGAGTTATTTTCTGGCAGATTCTAGGCTCCTGCAAAGAAGTGCGGCAGGCCCGGAGTGTAAGCAACTTATTCGCGAGAAATGGCGATGATAAAATCTATTAGCTACTGGTCCATGCCGAAGGGCCTGGAAAATACGGAGTCGATCACATCGGCTCTGGCCACTGCAAAAAACGCTGGTTTTGCGGGGCTCGAACTGTGCATCGGCCCCGAAGGAGTACTCAACACCGCTACGACTCAGGCGGAATGTGCTGATATTCGCCAGCAAATTGACGCCAGTGGGCTCGTAGTCGAGACGCTGGCGAGTGGGATGAGCTGGGGAGTGAATCCTGTCAGCAACGACCCGGCTGTTCGCGTCAAAGCGGTCGAACTACACGAGGCCGCGCTAGAGCGAGCCGCCTGGTTGGGCTGCTCGGCCATGCTCTTCGTGCCCGGGGTCGTCAATAGCCCGATCGCGCCCGACGAGCGCGTCCGTTACGACCATGCTCTTGAACGGGTTAGCGACAATGTCCGACGTCTACTCGACACGGCAGAACGTGTCGGCGTGGATCTTTGCCTTGAGAACGTCTGGAACGGGCTCTTCTATTCGCCGGTCGAATTTGCCCAGTTCATCGACAGCTTCGGTAGCGATCGGCTAGGCGTCTACTTCGATGTCGGCAATGTGCTTGGCTACCAGCAGTATCCTCCCCATTGGATCGAGCTGCTCGGTTCACGAATCAAACGGGTTCACATCAAAGACTTCAAAGACGAATTTGGCTGGGAGGGACGGTATGCCTTCTGCGATTTGCTGCAAGGTCAGGTGCCGTTCCCCGAGACGATGGCAGCGTTGCGTGCGATCGGCTACGACAAGACGATTGTTGCAGAGATGATGCCGTGGCGGCCCGATCTACTCGAAGTCACCAGCCGGGCGATGGACACGATCCTCGTTCCCGCTTGATCCCTACGGGGGCAGGACTATTTGATTGAAAGAAAAACAGTTCTGGCGACTTTTTTCTCCTCAAGTCATAACATCGGAGCATGGGCGATATGCGGCGTATTTGTTTTTATATTTTTTCAGTTTTTGCGATCTCTTTTTGTGTGCTTGAGATCGGGTATGCGTTTTACGAGTTTTTTTTGAGCACAACGGTGTGACATTCTACGCCGATCGCCCCGCTTTGGGTGCAATCGTAGTCACGATAGCAGTAGTAAGTGGTGTCTTCTGGCACTTGATTTTGAGACGCCGTGATGCAAAGGAAAGAGAATCGGGGAAGAAAAAGGGGACGCAATTCATTGATTGAATGAGGGTCAGAAAAAGGGTCAAAACTTTTGGTCAGAAAAAGGGTCAGAACTATTTGATTGAAAGAAAAACAGTTTGACCCCTTTTTTCTTTCTTTTTTCTTTCTTTTTTCTTGCTGACCCCTTTTTTCTTGCGGGCCAGAGAGCTGTCCCGTTCTGCCACCCCCAAGGCCGTCGCAGCAATAATCCCAACCACCAACTTGGTGATATATATGAACAATCAGCCTCGAAACCATCACTACGTTCCCAAGTTCTATCTTGAGCGATTTACGCTGAGTGGTGCTGATGGTGGCCAGTTGTTCGTATTGGACAAGCAGCAGCGGAAGAAGTGGAGCAGTACACCAAGGAAGACTGCCAGAGCGAATAACTTCTATACAGTGGAATTAGACAATCTCGACCCAATGGGTATCGAAAAATCCCTAGCCGACGTAGAGGGAATGTCTGCGGTAGTCATCCGTGATATCATCTCGCAGAAGAAGCTGCCTACGGGAGACGATTTTGGTGTTTTGCTCAACTTCGTCGCTCTTTCCACCGTTAGAGTTCCAAGCGTTAGATCAACACACTCCCAATTCATAGATCAGGTTGCAAAGAAACTCTCTCATCTTGCTTTTCTTGGTCCCGACGGTGCTGAACGATTGTGGGATTTGTCTAAATTGGAAGGAAAGTCATTATCTGATGAAGAGATTCTGGAACTGCAAGCATTCGTAGAAAGTAACGACTACGACATCGATCTTGAAAAGAATTGGCATATTCAGACGATGATTGAATCAGTCAACGTCTTATTGCCTGCTCTAGCGAGTCGGCACTGGGCAATTTGGACCGCTGCCGATGGCACAACCGACTTAGTTACTTCGGACCGCCCGGTTGCGTTGTGGGCAAGTCCTCCCCTTCCAGGCCCTCTGTCGCCGAACTTCGCAACGCCAAACACTCTTCTGACAATCCCGCTGAGCCGCCGAGTCTTGCTGGCTTCTCAATTGGAAGAAATGCCCTCAGAGTCCTATATCATGGATAGTCAAGATATTGCCTTGATGAACACGCTGCGAGCAATGTTTTCAAACCAGATTTATTCCGCACAAGAGAACTGGGCTTGGACAGTTGATGGCGAGATATTGAACTCGCAAGCGTTTCTTGACCGCCTCCCATCAGCCAACCCGTGACATACCAATCACGTAGTCGCTACGGGGCAGAAAAGAGCTTGAGAGCTAACGACTTACGCTTATGTTAATGCCATTCAGATCTGACCCCTTTTTTGCTGACCCCTTTTTTGCGCTATTTGATAATCGTTCTGCCCTCTTTTTCTCCGCCAAGGCCTCTTGTGCTGCGCACACCGACAATCGTTCGGAAAAGCTTTACTCCATGGCAACGTCACCCCCGAACGACTGTCGGTGTTACCCGTTACGCCTTGGGAGGTGCCGGCTCTTGTTCTACCATTTGAACTGCAAGTGGTGAGGACGTATTGAGATGTACATCTTGTTGCGGGAAGGCGATCGTGATGTTTTCGTCGCGAAAGAGCTGATCGATGCGATAGCGTACCGCGCTCTCGATCTGAAGGCGGTCCATCAGGGTTCGCATGCGGATCCAGAAGTGAACCTCGAATACTAACGTGCTATCTCCGAAATTTTTGAAGAGAATAACGGGCGGAGGATCTCTTGAAACGCGGCCCGTTTCGGCAGCGGCCCGTCGCAACTGCTTGGTGACCACCGCAGGATCGGAGCCATAGGCGACGCCCACCTCGACCAAGGTGCGCACCTTGTCGCTCGAAAGGGTGTAGTTGATCAGTTTTTCTTGCAGGAGGACCCGATTGGGGAGAATGATCTCGAGGTTGCTGCCGG
>JAADIN010000178.1 GCA_013151315.1 Planctomycetota bacterium
ACTCGACTTTCGTCGTGCCGCATGTCGACACGCATCATACGGGAAGCTACTACGTTCGAGATGGTGGCTACTTCTACTCCCCACAGGCCCCACAGACGCTGTCCACGGGCACCGCACACACTACTGCCTACCGACCCCAACCGGTTGTGTTTGGCAGTTTCTCACGCGTGGATGACTTGGCATCGCGATTTGCGACCTTGTCCAACGAATTTTGCCTCGACCTTCACTACAACTATCCAAGCAATCCTGGCTTCCAGGAAACCTACCGAGAAGCGTACGAGATTCTGCAGACCGCTCAGTACATTGCCGATGCCGAGCATCGGCATGACCGCGAGGCAATCCGCGGGAGGTTGGGAGGGCTCGACCAGCGGTTCCATCATGTGCAAAGCGATGTTCGTGGCTGGAAGAGGCATCACCATCGACAGGTCGTCTCGGAATTCAAGCGAAGATGGACACGATTGGATCGACGCTACACCATCTGATGAACGACGTCGGAGTCCGTCCGACAGCACTTGCTACAGGATCGCCTCCGCCGGCCTCCGCAGGTAGTTCTGCACCTGCACCAGCGCCTGCTCCCTCGTTGCCGTAGCACGAGCAAATTTAAGAATCGGCCAAATTGGCTAAAAGCCTATCCCAGAACCCTCTTACGGGTATCCAGCAGTCGAAAGAGCTGGCATTTCCAGGCAGTTTTGGGACGTGCAATAAAACCGTCGCTCGGCAGATGATTTGCTCATCTGCCGGGCGTTTTTATTGCAGTCGGTTCATCTCCACTTCCAGGACTTCCGAATGCCTCGCCCTCCTCATTTCCTCATGTGCCCGCCTGATCACTACGGTATCGAGTACGAAATCAATCCCTGGATGAGCACCCAGCGGCAAGTCGACCACGCCAAGGCCGTTGACCAATGGCAACGCCTCCGACAATTGCTCGTCGATACCGGCGCGACGATCTCCGAGGTCTCGCCGGTCGCCGGATTGCCCGACTTGGTCTTCACGGCCAACGCAGCCATCATCTATCGCCAGCAGGCCATTCTCGCCCACTTCAAACATGAGCAACGCCAGGGCGAAGAACCTCGCTTTCGCGATGCGTTGGAAAACCTGGGGTTTGCTGTAACCGATCCGCCCGACGATTTTGCGTTTGAAGGAGCTGGCGACGCCCTTTTTTGTGGCGAAACACTATTTGCCGGCTATCGCATGCGTAGCGACGCCGGCGGCCATCAGCAGATTGGCGAGCAGCTGGGCGTCCGCGTCTTGCCTCTCGAATTGCTCGATCCCTACTACTACCACCTCGACACGTGCTTTTGTCCGCTCGCCCCAGACGCGGCAATTTATTTTCCTGGAGCATTTGACGACTACGGCCGGCGCGTCCTCGCCGAGAACGTAAAAAGTCTGATCCCCGTAGAAGCGAGCGAAGCCCGTAGCTTTGCCTGCAACGCAGTTGTCGTTGGACGCACCGTCGTCACCAATACAGGCTGCCCACAGCTTCACAAGCAACTCCGTCAAACCGGTTACACGCCGCAAGAAACGCCGCTCGGCGAGTTCGTCAAAGCCGGCGGCAGCGCAAAATGCTTGACGCTACGCCTTGATGGCGAAGATGCGGCTGGGTGGCAAGCTGCGATCGAAAACGTAATCAACTAAATTGAGCCACGGATTGAACCCGGATTAAAAGGGAAAGGAAACCGCGTGGCCAGTTTTCTTTTCCCTTTTAATCCGTGTTTTGTCCGTGTTCAATCCGTGGCTTTTCCAGGATTTTTTTCCTTCGCCAGCGCACTAATCTGCTTAAACTCCGGCGACCCGGCCCTTCCACACCACTCGAATAGTGCCGACTCGGTAGTCGTCAGCAGCGCCCCAGACGCCTCCATCCGCCGCAGGGCCGTCTTGTGATCGGTCGTATGTCGAGCCCCCACCGCATCGACGGCCACCAACACCTGAAACCCAGTGGCCAAGAGATCGAGCACCGTTTGCAGCACGCAAACATGAGTTTCGATGCCGCAGACGAGGACCCGGTGAATGCCTGATTCTCGCCACCCCATAAACACTTCGCCACACTCGCCGCAACTGAATGCCAATTTGCTTGCGGCAGGCGTCTCGAGCCGTTCAGCCAACGCCGCCACCGTGGGGCCAAGCTTTTCGGGATATTGCTCGGTAGCAAAGCTGCGGACGCCGAGGACTTTGGCTCCATCGAGCAGGCGGCGGCAATTCCAAACGATCCGCTCGCCATAGGGCTCGATCGGAATCAATCCTTCTTGGACATCGACCACCAGCAACCCCGTATCAGTCGGAGACATTAGCTCGGGGCTACGGGGCAAGGCGGTTTCTTTATCGGAAGGGGAGACGGCCATCGGCAGTTGCGGTAATGTGAGTCTAGGGATTATCAGTCGAAGCCCCATAATAGGCGGCGAAACCGATAATTCCCAGTGCCAGCACATTTTGCAAGTCTAAATTTCGTGAGCCGCACGGCGCTAGCCGCGGGTCTGCAGGGCGTAGCGGGTCTGCAGGGCGTAGCGGGCCTGCAGGGCGTAGCGATATCCCTCCACCACCCGACGCTAGCGCGTTGCGGCTCACCAATTTCCCAACAATTGAGAAACCCCGTGTCCAGTAAAGGAAAAATCGACAAAGAGCTCTGCGAATGGTCGCAAACCGAGCTCCGGGTGCATTTCGACCAACTGCAAAAAATTGTCGCCAAGCCTGCGTTTGTCTGCACCAAGTGCGGCCGAGCCGCCAACCGAAAAAAGTGGCTCTGCAAAGCCCAATGGCTGCGGCCCTAATCGGGCTATTCTACCCCCTAGCCACCACCCCCCAAGATGGCGAAAATAGCTTCTCACCTTGCCTCCCTCTCTCCCAAAGAAAAAGCACCCGCCCCATGAAATTCCGCTCGACCACCATTCTCACGATTCGCCACAACGGAAAAGTCGCCATGGGCGGCGACGGGCAAGTCTCGATGGGAGACACCGTCGTCAAGTCCGACGCGCTGAAAATCCGTCGGCTCATGGACGACCGCGTATTGGTCGGATTCGCAGGCGCTGCGGCCGACGCTTTTGCCCTCATGGAACGACTCGAAGCCAAACTGAAAGACTACCCCGCCAACCTGCCCCGGGCCGCCACCGAGCTGGCCAAAGATTGGCGAACCGACCGAGCCATGCGCCGACTCGAAGCCCTGGTCGCGGTGGTCAACGACGAGCACACTTTTCTCGTCTCTGGCACAGGCGACGTCATTCAGCCGAGCGATGGGATCCTCGGCATCGGCTCGGGCGGCAACTACGCCGTTGCAGCCGCGCGGGCTTTGGTCGCCCATAGCTCGCTCTCGGCCGCCGAAATCGTCCGCCAATCGCTCGAAATCGCTGCCGACATTTGTGTCTATACCAATCATAATCTCAATATCGAAGAACTCTAAACCAAAGAGCCCATAAAAAGTGAAAAATCTGACACCCAAAGAAATTGTAGAACAACTCGACCGACACATCGTAGGCCAAGCCGATGCCAAACGGGCCGTCGCAATCGCGATTCGCAACCGCTGGCGGCGGCAGCAGCTTGGCGACGAGATGCGCAAAGAGGTCGCCCCCAAAAATATCCTCATGATTGGCCCCACCGGCGTCGGCAAAACCGAAATTGCCCGTCGGCTGGCAACTCTCACCGGCGCTCCCTTCATCAAAGTCGAAGCCTCGAAGTATACCGAAGTCGGCTACTACGGCCGCGATGTCGAGAGCATGATCCGCGAGCTCGTCGAAAACGCGATTGGTCTCGTCCGCGAACGGGAACTCGCAGGCGTCAAAGAAGAAGCAGAGCGACGGGTGACCGAGCGGTTGGTCGACCTGCTGGCACCTGCCCCGGCGTCGTTTGATGTCGGCGTCGACAGCGACGATTCGCCGGAGCGCTACGAACGAACCCGCGAAAAAATGCGAGCCATGCTCGTCAACAAGGAGCTCGAATCGCGCACCGTCGAGCTCGCGATCGAGCAAAAAGTTCAGGCGATGGTCCTGCCCGGCATGGGCCCCGGCGGCGACTCGATGGATTTCGACATGCAGGGCATGCTCGAAAAGATTCTTCCCAAAAACGACAAGAAATGACGGTCGAAGAGGCTCGCAAAGTCATTTTCGACCAAGAGTGCGAGGCGCTCATCAATCAGGAAAAGCTCAACGCGCAGGCAGTCGAACTGGCAGAAAATACGGGGATCATCTTCGTCGACGAAATCGACAAGGTCGTCGCCACCGAAGGAGGACGTGGCGGCGATGTCTCGCGTCAGGGAGTTCAGCGAGACCTTTTGCCGATCGTCGAAGGCACAACCGTGCAAACCCGCTACGGTTACATCCACACCGACCACATCCTCTTCGTCGCGGCAGGCGCTTTTCATAGCTCGAAGCCGAGCGACCTGATGCCCGAGCTACAAGGTCGGTTTCCGATTCGCGTTGAGCTCGACGACCTGACCAAAGACGATTTTGTGCGTATCTTGTCCGAACCTCGCAACGCGCTCACCAAGCAGTACGTTGCCCTGATGGGCACCGAAGGGGTCACCGTCGAGTTCCAAGACGACGCGATCGAAAGCTTGGCCAACTACGCCTACCAAGTCAATCAATCGACTCAAAACATCGGTGCCCGGCGATTGCACACGATTCTGGAGCGGTTGCTGGAAGAGCTCAGTTTCGAAGCCCCTGAAATGAAAATGGGCCACGTCGAAATCAACGCCGCCTATGTCCGAGAACGACTGGAAAATATTGCCAAGGACGAAGATCTGAGCAAGTTTATTTTGTAAGATTGAACCACAAAGACTACCAAGAACCCAGTGCGGTATCGCCGCATCCCAAGGGTTATAGCCACGGATTGAACACGGATGAAACACAGATAAAAGAAAAAATCTCGTGCCAGTATTTTTCCGTGTTCAATCCGTGTTTCATCCGTGGCTAGTGAAAATTTTTGCACCACACAAAGAAATTGACCGTTAGTAACACAAAGAAAAAAGACAACTTTCATTGCCTCTTTGTGATCTTTGTGGTTCCCCTTCCTTCTTGATTGAGAATCTTCAACAACGGCTCCAAAGCCGCTGAACTGGCAGTCACCACAAATTCCCGCTCCGTCTCGCCCCGCACTTCAATCTCGATCGTAAAATACTCGAGCGGCATACAGTTGGCCACGCGGTCGGCCCATTCGACAAAAGTGATCCCCTCGCCTTCGAAATATTCCTCCGGCCCAAGCTCAAGGAATTCGTCTTCGTCGCGAA
>JAADIN010000253.1 GCA_013151315.1 Planctomycetota bacterium
GGAACCCCCGTGAGTCGGAAAGTCTCGATCTCTCCGTTGCGGAAGATCAAATCGCCGGCCGGATACCATTCTTGGCCCGGGGCGACCTCGATTTCGACCGAATCGAACCGGTCGAGTGAGACACTCTGCAGTTCTCCCCCTCCAAATGCGTGTTCGACGAGGACCCGACGGTTGGTGAGTCGATAACGTCGGCAAAATGGATTCATGATCCCAAACACCACAAATGGCAGCCTAGGAAGCAGCATGAGGAAGTAGATCGGCAAGATCGCCGGAATCGAAGCCAGGGCCAGAAGTCGCCCGACGGTAATCGGCACGCCGAAGATCGACATACCAAAATTGTTGGCAAACCGACGGCCCCACCAACGGCCATAGGCCATCGATGCGAGCGACGGCCAAACCGTCATCACTGTCACTTCTTTTTCGGTGTCAGCAGCGACACCCGCAATGGCTTGGCCCATTTTATGAGACTCTTACCTCGAACACGAAATTGACAATAACCGAGGGCAAACTGCCGGTCGCGATTCTACCCGATCGCCAGCTAGGTACCAAGAGCCGACCTGCATGGGTCACAAATTTTTGGTACATTGCGTACTTCTCAGCCCCTAATCGAGAGGCAGCTCAAGCGGCTCCCAATCCAAAGAGAGCGGGGCCACGACGTCAACTGCCTCTCCTGTCATGGGATGGCGGAACCCCAGTTGCCGGGCGTGCAGAGCGATTGCCCGATCGCGTAGCTCCTCGTGCTGAGTGCCAAACGGGATTTGGCCACCATATTGCGAATCGCCCAGCACGGGATGACCTCGGGACGCTGCTTGGATACGAATTTGATGCGTGCGGCCGGTGAGTAGCTCGATTTCTAGCCAACAACCGGTCTCTGTCTGCCATCGTACACGGTAACGCAGGATGGCTTCTTTGGCCGCCGGGTGCTCGGCGTCGACCACCTCGGCCTGGGCCATGCCATGGCGCTTGTGCAGATAGTCGGTCCAGGTTCCTTCCTCGGGCGTCACGATGCCTTCGACAAATGCCCAGTAGGTTTTGCTGACCGTGCGATCAGCAAATTGGGAGCAGAGTTTTCGGGCGGCTCTCACATGCCGCGCAAACACGATCGCCCCGGTCACCGGCCGATCGATCCGATGCGCCAAGCCAAGATAAATGTTCGCGTCGACCGGCTTTTCTTCTCGCCGGCGGTAGTAATTTTTGACGTGAATTTCGAGGCTATCGATCCCGCGCGGCGCTTGCGTCAGCAAACCGGCAGGCTTGTTGACGATCAGGCAGGGGCCATTTTCGTACAAAATTTCGAGATCTTCACCGTTCATCACTCAACCATAACGTTGCATCAGCCGGTCGACTAGCCATGGGCAAATTCGGTTGAGTATCACAAACAGCCGACCGCGCCAGTTGGGGAAAATTTCGCGTCGGTCGTGCTCAATGCCCCGAACGATTTGCCGCGCCACTTCTTCGGGAGAAATCCCCGAGGTTTTACCCCAAGGAAGCTGGCCCTCTTGGGAGATCAGATGCTCGAAGAATTTGGTCTCGGTCGTCCCTGGGCTCACGAGCAGAAGGGCAATGTCATCGCGGTCGAGTTCCGGGCGGATTGCTTCACTCCAGCCTCGCAACGCAAACTTGCTGGCGCAATACTCGCTGTTATGCGGAATGCCCCGATGCCCCAGAATGGAACCTACATTGACGACCATCGGGTCCTGACCTCTGCGCAAAAACGGAAGCGTCAAACGCGTGAGCTCTGCGGCCGCGAAAAAATTGACTTCCATGATCTGACGCAATGTCTGCTCGGTACTGTTTGTGAATCGGCCATGAGCGCTGATTCCTGCGTTGTTCACCAGCAGATCGAGGCTTCCCCAGAGGTCGCCGATTTGCCCGACGAGCGCTCCGCGTGACTGGGGATCGGTCACATCGACCACAAAAGCTCGGGCACTTGCGGCGCCCAGTTTGAGCAGTTCGTCGGCCAGCTCTTCAAGCGGCCCTTGGCTGCGGGCCGCGAGCAAAAGATGGGGGCCATGCGGTGCCAGCTCCCTTGCCAGCGCACGGCCAATGCCGCTAGAAGCTCCGGTGATCAGAATACGGCGATCGGTAATGGAACGGCGGCCCATGATGTTTTGTTAGGCCACTTCCTCGGTTGTGGCGCTGTCGGTTGTGCTGGCCGTCTGCCCGTTCACGCCAGTATAAGGTCGCAGCTGGACTCCCGAAGCATCCCGGAGCTGCCCCACGTGCTTTTCTGAAATGCGGCAGTGGACAGTCACACGATTCTCCGCGAACGTGCGGCTGAGCACTTCGCCATGCTGCGCGAGGTAAGCCAAGAGTCGGCCCTCGGTGACATCGAGCTCGATTTCTAAGTCAAGAAAGTCACGGCTCAAGGCACCGCTCACCTTGCTTGCCAAACTGGAGAGGCCCTCGCCCGTCTGAGCGCTGATTTCCACGGCATGAGGGTATCGAGCGCGGAGAGCTTCGACTCGCAGCGGATCATCGACCAAGTCGAGTTTATTGAGCGTCAGAATTGTATTCTTTTCTTCGATCCCGAGCTCGCGTAGCACTTCGTAAACCGCGACAATCTGGTCCATCGCCGCGGGGTTGCTTGCGTCGGCCACGTGGATCAGCAAGTCGGCTTGGCGAGATTCTTCGAGCGTAGCCTTAAAACTGGCGATCAGTTTATGCGGCAAGTCGCGAATAAAACCGACCGTATCGCTCAGCAGCACAGGCCCCCAGCCGGGTAACTGCCAGCGGCGAGTGCGCGTGTCGAGCGTCGCAAAGAGACGGTCTTCGGCAAGAACTTGGGCGTCGGTCAACGCATTCATCAACGTACTTTTGCCCGTGTTGGTGTAGCCGACCAACGAGACGGTCATCCGATCGTTGCGAGCGGAGACCTCGCGTTCTTTGCGTTTCTCGATCGTCTTGAGATCACCGCGCAGGTCGCTGATCCGTTTTTCTACGAGCCGGCGGTCGGTTTCTAACTGCTTCTCGCCCGGGCCACGCATCCCGACGCCCATCTTCATGCGTGAAAGGTGAGTCCACATCCGTTTCAGACGCGGCAGCGAGTACTCGAGCTGAGCCAACTCGACGGCCAGACGGGCTTCATGCGTCTGTGCCCGATTAGAAAAGATATCGAGGATCACCTCGGTACGGTCGAGCACTTTCAGATCGAGCGCTTGCTCGAGATTGCGAATCTGGGCGGGAGAGAGGTCGTTGTCGAAGACGACGATGTTGGCCTCGGTCACCTCGGCCAATTGCTTGAGCTCCTCAACTTTTCCTTTGCCGAGATAGGTCGTTTTGTCGGGAGTCTGACGGTTTTGGGTTAGAAGGCCCACTACAGTCGCACCAGCAGTCTCTACCAAGCCGGCCAGCTCGTCGAGCGGTTCGCCGCCGTGGTGCGACTCGTGTGGCAACGAAGAATCGGGCAATAGGACGCCCACCAAAACGGCGGACTCACTCTCCACGCCCGGCTTGCGGTCAATGGGATTCACCGGTTGAGTCTTACTCCTTGCGAAAGGAAATGAAGCAAAGCCCCATTATAACCGACTGCCTAGCGAATACCAGCCGATGCTCGGAGCCGTAAGTCCAGTAGTTTCCAACTTCTCTGTGAGCCGCAAGGCGCTAGCCTCGGGTTTTAGAACAGGTCACCCGAGGCTAGCGCCTTGCGGCTCAC
>JAADIN010000222.1 GCA_013151315.1 Planctomycetota bacterium
CAATCGTGCTCGATAAAGTCTCGGGAAAGCCAGTCGAGCAATTTTGGATGTGTCGGTGAGTCTCCTTGGAGACCAAAATTTTCGGGCGTTCTAACAAGACCGTCCCCGAAAAAATTCGCCCACAATCGATTCACGGCCACGCGTGCGGTCAGCGGGTGATCGGGGCGAGTCACCCATTGCGCCAAGCCGAGTCGATCTCGTGGGATATCGTCTGGAAACGCGGGCCGGATGTTGCCAAAGGTGTCGCGAAGTACGAGCGTCTCGTCGCTGGTTGGTGCGTCGTATTGGCCGCGAGCCAAAAGGTGTGTTGGCCGCGGCTGATCGAGCTCCTTCATGATCGGAATCTCGTCCATCGTTTCTTCCACCAGAACGACCGCCTCGCGCGCCACTTGCAGGGCCTTGGCAGCCGCACGGCACTTTTCGTCGATGGCTGAGTCGAAGTACGATTGGGTTCTCTCCAGCGGGGCACCCGTTGCCAGATGGTGCAGTTCGGAATCGGAAAGATCGCGGGTATAAATCCGCAGGTCGTCGATCAGCCCGCCGGCAAATCCCCGGCCACGGTAACGCTGACCGAGCACAAATTCACCGCCGCCACCAGTCGATTTTTCGTTCGCTCTTTTCAACAGGGTTTGGTCGCGTACGATCTCCGTAGCGAGCGGCTTCCCGTCGAGAAACAGCCGGAGCCCCGAGGCCTTGGACGAACCATCGTAGGTCGCCGCAAGTTGATGCCACTCGTCCTCGGGAATCGGCTCGGTCGTACGCACACCGATTGCATTCCCGGGCCAGATACGATAGAGGCGTGACGCGACATGGCCTCCGGCGATGGTCAAATCCCAGCCGCAGTATCCGACGTCGCTCCCTGCCGTGTGGTGAGCAATCGCGGCACGATGCGAAATGCGTTTTGTCTCCCGAAGCGTGATTACCACGCTGAAGGGAGTCCATCGATCAAACCGTTCGATGCCGACCGCCAAAATACCTCGATCGCCATCGAGCAAGATCGCTTTGCGAGCCCCTGCACTTGTTGCCCCTGTACTTGTGACCCCTGCACTTGTGACCCCTGCACTTGTGAATAGTCGCGGGATCTCACACTCTTGAACCTCGATCAGTGGCCAAGGGTCGACCTGATCTTTGCCGTCCGGCGACGGATAGTAGGTCTCTTTTTCCGAGTCCTCTTTCGAGTTTTTGTAGGGCGTGTCAAAATCGAGCGAAAGTCGTAGGTCGGGGATAATCGTCTCTGTCGATGGCGAAGCATCTTGCCATGCTTGAAGCCGCAGTTTCGCATCCTTCACCGCGAGCGCGTAGGCATTTTCTGCTTCTTTCAACTGGCGGCGAGCCGTGGCGAGGGCGGCTTCCTGATCGGGAGTTGGCAGCAGCATCGTTGGCGAGGGAACATTTTGTGTGGTGATGTAAAGTCCATTTTCATCGATCGAATTGAAAAACGCAGAGAGCGAATAATAATCTCGCTGCGTAATCGGGTCGTACTTGTGATCGTGACATCGAGAGCACTCGAGGGTCAAACCCAGCACGGCGGTGCCAAACGTGTGAACCCGGTCCGCGACATTTTCGATGCGAGATTCTTCAAAGACGGACCCCCCTTCGTTGCTGAGACGGTGAAGGCGATTGAAGGCGGTTGCCAAACGCTGGTCGCGCGTCGGGGTTGGCAGAAGATCGCCTGCGAGTTGCCAAGTTAAAAACTGGTCGTAGGGCAGGTTCTCGTTGAAGGCGCGAATGACCCAGTCGCGATAAGGCCATTGTGTGTTCATTCTATCGGATTGATATCCGTAAGAATCAGCGTAGCGGGCCGCATCGAGCCAGGCGACTGCCATATGCTCGCCAAAGTGTTTTGACTGGAGCAGTCGTCCGACCACCGTCTCGTAGGCCACTTCCGATTGATCGTGCTTAAACGCCTTTATCTCGTCGCGCGTGGGCGGCAAGCCGGTCAGATCAAACGTCACCCGACGAAGCCATCGCCACCGCTCGGCCTCGACCGACGGTTTGAGCGATTCTTTTTCGAGCTTTGCCAGTATGAACGCATCCATCGGGCTGCTAGACCAGTCGGTGTCCGTCACCTTTGGGAGAGGAACGACCGCAGGCAACGGTTCGAATGCCCAGTGCGTCTTGTACTCCGCCCCTTGCTCAACCCACGCTCTCAGCAATTGCTTCTCCGCTTCGCTCACTTCTAGATTGGTGTCGGACGGCGGCATCACCAGCGATTCGTCGTCCGACAAGATCCTTTGCAGGGCGATGCTTGCCTCCGGATCGCCTGGGACGAAGGCGTTTCCCTCGCCGCTGGGCAGCTCAGCAGTCGCTTCAGAAAAACTGTCGAGCCGCAGGCCGGAGTCATTCGACCCCTCGTCCGGCCCGTGACACAGAAAACACCGGTCTGAAAGAATCGGCCGGATGTCGCGATTGAAGTCGACTTCGTCAGCCGTCACGCTCGTTAGCCGCAAGAGGACCAGAGCGAAAAAAAAACAGGAACAATTTTACACCTAGTGCTTTGAGAACCCCAATTTGTAGACATGACATCGCACTAGTTCCTTTTGTGTGGCTTCACCATCTTCATGCGATTCCACGACTCGCTGACGCAAGTCTATCGAATACGCCTTCCTAGCTGGCCTCCTGCCAAAGAAATGATCTTCCATGAATGAAGGCCTATTGTAACACAAATGAGACCGCCGAAACAATCGTCCTGTGCTATAGGGGTATCAAGTGAGCCGCAACGCGCTAGCGTCGGGTTGAGGGGGCATACCCCTACGCCGCACAGCCCGCGGCCAGCGTCGTGCGGCTTAAAACTTGAAGACGCACTAGCGCCCTACCGGCTGAACCCGAGGCTAAAACTAAACACTTCGCGATCATCAAAATCGGCGTGGCTCACCGCGTAAGCAAAGTCGAGCGCGATCGGTGCAGGGCCCATGGCAGGGACAGTGACTCGCAATCCTACGCCAGGTGCGACGCGGAAATCGTTGATTTCGACTTCCCTTTCGACGGTACCAAAATCGCAGAACACGACGCCGTGGAGCATGTCGTCGGCCGTGATGGGGAAGAGATACTGCACCGAGTTGAGCCATTGAAACTCGCCGCCCACTTCGACATTTCCATTGGCCACATCAATGGGCGATGCCCCGCGAAAATCGAAACCTCGAAGCGTCGAGTAGCCGCCCGCAAAATAATGCTCGTAGATGGGGGTTTGACTTCCTGAGTAAGCGACATTCGATGCAGCGCTAAGTACGTGCCGACCGGAATGGTCGGGACGCTCTTTGAGGAGGAAGTATCGGCGATAATCCACGGCAACGCGTGGGTAGTCGAAAGTACCAATCACTTGTTCACCCGAAAGCTCCAAGTAGTGCCCTTGGGTCGGCAAGAACGAGCTATCGCGCGTGTCGTTGACAACGGTAAGCTTGAAGCCGTGCAATGTGTTGTCGCCCAGAGCCCCAGCCAGATCGGGTTGTAACGGGACGCTAGGATTGCTGATTTCTACGTTTTCTCCGCGGTAGGAAATGCTCGCCGAGAGGTCATGCTCGACCCATTGGTAGCCGAACGACACTCGGCCGCCGAGCCGCTGTTCGTCCCAATCGCGATAACGACGGTCGAATAGCGAACCGCTCAGGCTAAAGCTAATGGGGCTATCAAACAGGTAGGGTT
>JAADIN010000141.1 GCA_013151315.1 Planctomycetota bacterium
GTTTGCAATGCGGCCGAGTCGTTGTTGGTTCATGCCGACATCGCCGGCGAATTGTTGCCTTCCTTAGCAAAACAGCTAGCCACCCACGAGGTCGAATTGCGCGGCGACCCGCAGACTTGCGAGCTCGTCGAGTCAGCCAAACAGGCCAACGAAGCTGATTATGCCGAAGAGTATCTTGGGCCAAAAATTTCGGTTTGCGTCGTCGGATCGATTTCCGAGGCGATCGAGCATATCAATCGCTATGGCTCGGGGCATACCGATGCGATCGTGACCAACGACTTGGAAGCCTCGCGACAATTTGTGGCATGCGTCGACAGTTCGGCGGTCATGGTCAATGCGAGCACACGATTCAACGACGGCGGGGAATTCGGAATGGGTGCCGAGATCGGCATCAGTACCGACAAATTTCACGCCCGCGGCCCCTGTGGAATTGAAGAGCTAACCAGTTACAAATACGTCGTCCAAGGAAACGGACAAGTGCGAGGTTAAAGCGGAAATCTGAAAGTGGAAAGCGGATAGGAATTGCCGCCAAAAATCCCACTTTCGGTTTTCCACTTTCCGCTTTTGCAAACGGAGTGCAGCATGGGTGATGTTCTTAGTCAGGATGAAGTTGAGCATCTTCTCGGTTCCTTGGACACCGAGCTCAACCCCGCGGAGCTTGCTGCGCGGGCGCCGCTACGTCCTCGCGAGAAGATTACGGTCTACGATTTCAAGCGTCCCGAGCGTGTCGGCAAAGAGCAGATGCGCGCGCTGCAAACCATGCACGAAGGTTTTGGGCGAAATTTTGGGGCCGGCCTCTCTGCGATGCTTCGCACGATCGTGGAAGTCAAACTGACCAGCGTCGACCAACTTACCTACAGTGAGTTCGTATTTAGCCTGGAAAACCCGACTTGCTTCAACCTGATTAGTGCCAGCCCGTTGGAAGGGCAACTCATACTCGATATCAACCCGTCGATCTTGTTCCCCATCATCGACCGTCTTTTAGGAGGGGGTTCGATCGAGGCAACGCCTACGAGGCGTCCCCTCACCGAGATTGAGCTTCGGTTGGTCTCCCGAATCACGGGCCTTTTCCTCAACGAAATGCATCGTGCTTGGGAGAACGTCCTCGAACTGGATCTGAAAGTCGATCGCGTCGAGAGTAATCCCCAACTCGTGCAGATTATTCCAGCGAACGAAGTGGTGGTGCTCATCAGCTTCGAGCTCACAGTGAGCGAAACTCGAGGCATGGTGAACCTGTGCATCCCCTTCAATTCAATCGAGCGGATTAGCCACAAACTCACTTCCAATAGTTGGATCAGCTACAGCAAGCGACCGCCGACCACCGAGTCGATCCAACAGATGACCGACCACATCTCCGATGCTCCCGTATCGGTGATCGTCGAATTGGCCGGGACCTCGATCGCGATGGCCGATCTGATCAACCTACGTGTTGGCGATGTCATTGCCACTGAAAAAGATATCCATCAGCCCCTGGTTGTCTCGGTCGAAGGGCGTACGAAATACCATGCCAAGCCGGGCCAATACAAAGGGCGGAAGGCGATCGAAATTCTTGCTCCCGTCGCGGAACGTCAGGTGCAACCTGCGGCATCCGATGGCGTCAAAGATCCGCTAGAGCAGTCAAAATCGGCCTAGAGTTTTTGCCGAGGTATTCACCGAATCAGCCGTTTTGGCGCTAGCCACGGTTGCCTGGTAAAAACCGTGGCTAGCGCCAAAACGGCTGATTTTCCATTTCAGCTTTGACAAAGACTGGGGCTATCTGGGAGGATGGGGCAGACTCTTCTGCATTGATACGCTCATTCAATATGCGGTTTGCATCGTTACGAAGCGGAGAATCATCATGGGGATCTCGGTCGCTTGTCCGAACGGACACGACTTCAAGGTCAAAGACAAGTACGCTGGCAAGAAAGGGCTATGTCCTTACTATCCAGGGCAAGTCGCAGTTCGCGTTCCCGATGCGATCTCTTCCAAGGATTTGTCTAGTGCCGCTTATCGAGCGGCTGCCGAAGAGCATGGTGGCGGAGCAGCTGCGGCAGCCGCGTCTTCGGTCTTCGATGACGATCCCCACGGGTCCGGTCCAAGCACAAGCGGCAGCTTGATTGGATCTTCGGTAATCCAACACAACATCAAGTGCCAATGTGGCGAACGGGTGCCCATGTGGTTTGCCCGTTGTCCAAAATGCGGTGAGTTTATCGAACACTAAAATCGTCTTAGAATCAGCAGGTCAATCCTTCGCCAGAAGCGAGATGACATCCAGTGCCGAGATCGCGCGTTCCGGTGTGCGCAGGTCTTCGTTTTCTAGCCGCTGGGTTACCTCGATCGCATAGCGAAGATATTGCTCGCGAGACTCCTCGGCAAGCTCCCAACCGATTTCCGTAATCACTTGAGGCCACAAGACTTTTGCTTGAGCGAGTGCCTCCGGATCGCCACGGATGGCATGGAAGATGACATCGTCAAGTTCTTCGAGTACGGCGCGTACATGCTCCGATTTGGGGTGGAGCGATTGCGAAGGACGCTCGCTCGGCATGAGAGTGGCTGCACTCGTGTCCTCGTCCTTTCGGAGATGGGCAGCGTGAGATCGTAGATGAGGACTACTCATGAGTCGTTGGCTTCCTCGGGATTGGATTGCTGGCGTCGTTTTGCGGCTCGGCGTGACTGCGCACGTCGCCTAAGTTCGCTACTGCGCAAAGCGGGGTCTGGTTCGGTCGTGGTTTCGAGGGGTTCCGAGCTTGCTACCCCGTTTTTTTTCTCTTGGCTAAGTTTCTCTTGGCTAAGATGATCGGCGAGCAGGTGGTGTTGCTCTTCAAGCATGCCTCGTAACTGCTGAAATTCTTGAGTCCACCGCTGCTGTTCCTCGGTGGTTCGAGCGCGTTCTAGTTCGAGCGCTGCGGTAAGTTCCTCGGTCCGCTGGCGAGCCGCTTGAAGCTCAGATTCCAACAGCAGGTGTCGACGCTCCAGCTCTTCCAATTCCTGTAGCTGTTCGCCGTTTTCGTCTTCCAGCTGTCGAGCCTCTTCTCGGGCTGTCTCCAGATCGATTTTCCATTGGCCGGCCAGCTGATCGAGATTTTCGTTCTGGCCTTGGCATTTCTCGAGTGCATCTTCACGCAAGTCGAGATCAGTTTGTTTGCGGGCTAACTCGGATTGCCATTCAGACAAGTCGCCGTGGAGCTTTTCCAAGGCCCCAAACGAGTCGTGGACCCACGATTCAAGCTGCGTGTGCTCTTCCTGGAGCGCCTCAAGGGGCTCCAAAGCAGCCTGAATCGATTCGATGGCTTCGAGAGTGGGCATGGCGTTTTTCTGGTCAATAGCTGTCGGCTATCGCTATTGAAGGGGTCGGCAAGACTGCCGTGGTAGGAAAAGGGGGCGGCGTGCTTCCTCGCCAATTGAAACGTAGCTTACAAAATCCTCTCAGGCAAACCATGCACACCGAAACGATGCCTTACCACTGGGCATCGATCCGTAGGACCGATACATTCTAGGGAGGCTCGGAAGATGATGTTTTTTATCGACAGCCGATTGTTTTCTCCCCCTCCGTCAGATTTTTTGGTTGCTTTTATGGCATCTCGCAAGAAGAAAAAGAAAACTCGCCCCCAACGGTCACTTCCCAAGGCACCGCCGGAAACCAAACACCAAACTGGGCGAGACCATGACGATCGCCTGGACGGTCTCGGTGACCACGCTGCTATTTTGCAATCTAGCCAATGTGGTGGTCTACTTCTATGTGAACGACCATCCCGAAGCTGAGAGGATG
>JAADIN010000039.1 GCA_013151315.1 Planctomycetota bacterium
CGCCGGCCCCTTCGCCGACGACCATGCCAGTCCGATTGAGATCAAAGGGGCGCGAGGCTTTGGCCGGGTCGATGTCGGGGCTAGCGAGTTGCTCGGTTTGAACGGCGTGGACCGTTTTGAAGGAGTGGATGCGCGTCCCTGTGGCACCGGCGATCATGCAGTCGGCGTGCCCCCGTCCGATGGTTTGTGCCGCCTCGCGGACGGCCATCACGCCGGCGATTTCTCGCAAGGTCAGCGAATTGTTGGGTCCGCGCAGGTCGTTGAGAATCGCGATATGGCTGGCAGGCATGTTGGGTAGATACTTGAGCATCCAGAGCGGATTCATCTCGGCCAGCCCCGTCTGACCCCACTTGGCATACTCGACTTGGCCCGACTGGGCCCCGCACTTGAGCATGCCATCAATCGCTTGGCGGGCTGAGCATGTAGTCGCTGCCGAAAACGATTCCTGAGCGTTCCGGGTCGATCGGTTGATCGGCAAACTGGGCGTCGGCGACCGCCTGATGGGCGGCGGCGACGGCCATGATCGTTTCGCGGCACATGACCTTGAGCGACTTGCGAATAGCCTTCTTTTGGTCTTTTGCCAAAACACCAAAGTCGTCGATCGACCCCGAAAATTGCCTCGCTTCGCCACCAAAGCAGACGAGGTTTTCAAGTGGCGGAAGTTGCGTAAGTGTTTCGATGCCGCTGCGACCGGCGCTAAGGGCCTCCCACATTTCGGTGGGCGAGTTGCCCAAGGGGCCGACGACGCCAAGGCCGGTGATAGCAACACGTCGATTGGAATTAGGCATTGGGGCCGGGGGAATGAGCCGGGGAATGAAAATGACGAGGACTTTGCCTTGGCAGGCAAGGGCGGCAATACGGAGGCTGCGCTCAACCGCCCCTAACTTTACAATCTCGGGTGCTTTGTCACAACTTGCATTTCTGTGATCGCACTAAGTGGAGCCTAATTCTCGGCTTACGGCAAAAACAGAAAAATCCGCGATCTGGGGCACCCCATTTTTCTGGAAATAAATCGCAGAAAATTCCCAGAGGCGCTTCCCAGGGGGGGGGGGCGCAGATTACACTGGCCTCATACGCATTGTCCCAATAGACAACCTTTAGTTCAGGCGAACGCTAACGACAGACCCCGTATTGCAGGATTCTTTTTTTCACGGCTGTTTGGCTGTGGAAAGAATCTGGCAGTGCGGGGTTTTTTCGTGCGCTCACCGCTTGTTGAATCCTGCTTCTCGTTTACCACCTTGTAACATCCCCTTTTTGGAGACACAACATTATGAAGACGACCTCATTTGCACTGCTAATAACCTCTTTCATGCTGGCGATTTGCCTCGTCACGACAGCTCACGCCGATCCGTTCGGCAGCGGCGTCAACGCGTTTGATATCGACTTTGTCACGATCGGCAACCCGGGCAACGCCCCCGACGACATCAGTGCCAACCCAGATTTTGCCGGTTCCGTAGCCCAGACATATCGCATCGGCCAGTTTGAAATTTCCGAGGACATGATCGACAAGGCCAACACCTTGGGCGGCCTCGGTATTACCCATAACAACCGTGGCGCGAACAAACCGGCTACCAACATCAATTGGTTCGAGGCGGCCCAGTTCGTCAACTGGCTGAACATCGATAGCGGCAGCACCGAAGCTTACAAGTTCAACGGCAGCGCCTTTGAACTCTGGCAACCCGGCGACACGGGTTACAACCCCGACAATCTCTACCGTAACAGCGGGGCCAAGTATTTTCTGCCGAGCGCCGATGAGTGGTACAAGGCGGCCTTTTACAATCCCGCTGGAGCAGGCAGCTACGGAGACTACCCCACTGCCAACGGCCTTGTGCCTACAGCCGTTGCGAGTGGTACGGCAGCGAACACAGCCGTGTTTGCTCAGTCTGGCGCCACTGGGCCTGCAGACATCACCCAAGCGGGTGGCTTGAGCCCTTACGGCACCATGGGCCAGGGCGGCAATGTTTATGAGTGGGAAGAGACCGCCTTTCTTTTGGTGAACGACTTAAGTTTGTTTCCTCTGTTTCCTCGCGGCGTTCGCGGGGGCAGCTGGCGCAGCGATTCCAGCTTTTTGTCGTCGTCGGACCGGAGCAGCAGCATCCCGTCCATCGAGGGCTTCCACCGCTACCTCAACGTCCTTGGTTTTCGCGTGGCAAGTATCCCTGAGCCAAGTTCGGTGCTGCTAGGAGCGATGGCAGCCGTGGGACTTTTGATGCGGAGGAGACGTGTAAGCTAAGGCTTGGCCTCCTGGGCCGTTTACGGTCCATTCCCGCGCAGCGGTATTAGCCCCGGCATTTATGCCGGGGTGAGGGGCCATCACCAACGACCACCAGGGCCGTTTACGGTCCTTACCCCACGGCCGCAGCGAGAAGACCCGTGAACGGGCCTCCAACGGGGCAATTTCTCCTCCACACCCCGTGCTAAAGCACGGGGCTATTACCGCCTGCGGCAGGAAAGGGGCGTAAACGCCCTGGGCCGACGGATACCAAAGCACCGCCGGCGAAAGTTGCCCGATTTATCGGGATTTTCCGCGCAGCGGTAATAGCCCCGGCATTTATGCCGGGGTGGACGAAACCAACAGCAACCCTCAGGCCCCCATGTCCTTGGAGGGAACGCTGCGGGTCTTCTCGCTGCTGCGGCTTGAGCCATGGACGATCAACGAGCATCGTCAAACTGCGTGATCTTTTCCAGCCGATCAACCGCTGTATTCTTTGCATGATGCTCGCGCTGACTCTTGATATACGCAATCACCCACGGCAGGTCCTTTGTGCCAAAACTGACAATTCCATAGCCTGCTTGCCATTGGAGAACCTTGTCGCGTGTGTCGGTCTGCTGATTGACATCGTGTGATGCGCCCCCTTTGAGCTTCCCAATCCATTCACTGGGCATCAGAGTAGGAGGGACCGATACGGCAATATGCACATGTGTTTCGATACCGCCGATTTCATGGACGAACACTCCGGGGGTGTCAACGATGCGTTTTCGTAACGTCCGGTAGGCGATCGGCTGAACCGTCGGCGTCAGCAAGGGCAAGCTGTTTTTCGTGTGCCAGACGATGTGGAGATTGATTTCGGAGTAGTAGTTGCGCGACACGGTTGAAAATCCTCCCTGGTTCGTTTGGCTCAAGCCATCGCAGCGAGAAGACCCGTGAACGGGCCTCTAACGTGGTGTGTGTCCTGCCGTACCCCGTGCTAAAGCACGGGGCTAATACCGCCTGCGGCGGGAAAGGGACGTAAACGTCCCAATGCGCTCACCACAGGCGAAAGCGCATCGACCAGTTCTTCCAACTCATCCAATCGCGAGTTCCTCTTGCCAACGCCTGACGTCGTCCGCCAAGTCTTTGCCGTAGGTCAGCTCGATGAACTTCAGGCGAATCGCGTCCTCATCGAACTCGGGATGACGTCGCCGGATCGCTTCCATCGCCATCCGTTTCACTTGTCGAGACAACGCAAAGGCCTTGCTTAGACGCTGGTTTGGCGACAATCGACGAAGCAACTCAAGCTGCACCGCATAGGCTTCGGGCGAGGTGTCGGTTGTGTAGGGAGCTTGTTGCATGGCTAGCCCCATCGTACCGCAGGCCTCCGATCTCGGCTAGCTTTCCGCCTTCTTTCAATACCGCCCGTGGAAGGTGTGGCTGGTCCGGCTGGTGGTCAGCGCGGGGGTCGTGCCGCCTGGAAGGGTCGGGGCGACAGGACCTCGGCTCTCGACAAACAGGAGGGCATCGGCTCGTGGAGCGCTCTTGGGTAGCGGGAGCGAGTCGATTAGCATGTTCGGCTTTTTGGGCCCCGGCGTAGCGACAACGCCCATGCTAAGCAGGAGCACCTGATCGGTTGGCCAGCGGAAACGCTCGTGCAATTGGACCATCGTCATCTGCGGCACTTGGCACTCGGCTCGCTGGTTGGGAGCGATCG